>JABDLV010000117.1 GCA_013001815.1 Bacteroidia bacterium | reverse complement strand
TGCTAAATATTTGAGCGACTCCGGAAACGTGTAGTGCTCATGCTCCATTATAAAGTTTACCGAATTGCCTGCTTTGCCACAACCAAAGCACTTGTATATTCCTTTTGCAGGAGAAACAGTAAAGGATGGAGTTTTCTCATTATGAAAAGGGCACAAACCGATCATATTTGCACCTCTTTTTTTTAAGGTAACAAATTCTGATACTACCTCATCTATTCTGGCGGCAGCTATAATACTATCTACAGTCGTTCTACTAATCATGATTGTTGATGCAACTATTTAACCCGTTCTGTTGTAAAGCGAACTAAATTAAATAATGATTTTTGATAAACGTTTTCTTCAAACTGGCTTAAGATTTCAAAAGCATTATTTTGAAATTCATTCATTTTTGCTTTTGCCATTTCTATTCCGCCAGATTCGTTTACAATTTCAAGCAAGTTACTTAATTGCTTATTGGTGGCCTTTTTATTTTTTATAATTTTTCTTAATTCTCTTTTTTCGGATGAATCTCCATACTTCAAACTATAAATAATAGGAAGCGTGAGTTTTCTTTCTTTAATATCTAAGCCAACCGGCTTACCAGATTGATTTGATTTTTCATAATCAAACAAATCATCTTTTATTTGAAATGCAATGCCAATATTTTCACCCAGCAATCGCATTTTTTCTATTTCTCTGTCATCACAACCGGCAGACGCAGCTCCACATGAACAACAAGATGCAATTAGTGAAGCAGTCTTCTTTTGAATAATATCAAAATAAACTTTTTCATCTATATCTAGCTTTCTCGCCTTTTCAATTTGCAATAATTCTCCTTCACTCATTTCTTTTACGGCTCTGGATACAATTTGTAATAAATTGTACTCCTTATTTTCTAAGGAAAGCAATAAACCCTTTGATAAAAGATAATCGCCAACCAACACTGCAATCTTATTTTTCCATAAGGCATTAATAGAAAACACTCCCCTTCTTAAATAAGAGTCATCAACTACATCATCATGCACCAGTGTTGCAGTATGCAACAGTTCAATTAATGATGCTCCTCTATGGGTACTCTCATTTATATTCCCAAATAAACCTGCAGAAAAAAACACAAACATGGGACGCATCTGCTTGCCCTTACGCTTAACAATGTAATGCGTAATTTTGTCAAGCAAAGGCACAGAGCTTTTCATAGAAGCCTGAAATTTTTTCTCAAACTCCTTCATATCATCAGCAATTGGAGCCTTTATATTTTCAAGATTTAAAGGTTCTGTTTTGACTGCTTCATCAAATGAAATAGATGGCGATAGCATGAAGTAAAAATATGAAAAATTAAAAGCCGTATCCCAATTAGGCTTAATTATAATCTATTGAGCAATGGATTGATTTTAAATCAAAAAAGCTACCTCAATTTCAAAAATTTTGAAACTGATTTTTGCCTCTCATTTATAGCATTTACAAAGTAAATCCCCTGAACCAATTCTTCAATATTTATAGTCAAGCTTTTAGTTCCGCCTTCAACAGTATATACATTTGCTATTCTACCAAGTGCGTCCATTATTTGAATGGTTACATCATTATTTTGTGTTTGAGCAAAATTTACAGTAATACTATTTGTTGCCGGGTTTGGATGAATTAAAAAAGGCCGATTTTTGTTTTCATCTATTCCTGGAAATATGGCAGTTATCTTATTTGATGAAGCAGAAAAAATAAAAGGAGTGGAACAAGCTCTTGTTTGGGTAACTAAATAATAATAATGATTTAATCCCAAATTAACAGGACCGGCATGGATATAATTATTTTGATTAAAATCTTTTATGCTATCCAATATAATCCATGGACCTGCTAAATTATTTGCATAATAGATTAAATATTGCTCAAATACATGAAAAGGATCTGAAGGAATGGTCCAATCAATTTGAACATCTAAGTTCAATAATATTTGTGCACCGGTTATTGTAGGTGGGTTAACAATGATGTCATCCGGATTAATTAATTTAATTGTAATTAAATCATTATTAGTTGCTGGAAGGGGACAATAATTATCATAAACATTTATTGCAAACGGATAATTAATGGTATCCTGGCAAATATTATCAATAAAATGATCGCATGTAGTAATCCATTCAAAATTTTGTCCTACACCAAACGGATAAGAAAGGGGGAGAACAGTGTCAGTTGTGGCACAAGGTGGAATGGCACAACCAGTTAGGGGATATAAAGTACTATCGATTAACTGATTGGACTCAGCATCCATCGTTACTGTTTGAAGACCACCCACGTTAGGGTCCCAATCAGGGTCAGTGCCTGAAATAAAGAATCTTACCGTATCACCGGCAGCATAGATCTTATCATATTTAGTAAACCAACCTAAGCTATCCGGAAACGGAGCCGTAACAACCGGAGGTAAATTTTGAATACCCGAACCCTGCAGCACACACCCATGAATTAAATCTGTATTTATTTCTCTAAATACTTCTGCTACCAATTGATTGCATTTATATGCGCGTACACAAACTACAGAAACAAATCTACCAGCTGTATGCGATGAAAATGTAACTTCACCTGTTTGAGAATTTAAGGTTGCAGTAACGTTGTTCGTATCGATAGTTGGTCCAGGAAAAGGTGAATTGAATGCATACCCTGCACCATAATTTACACTTATATTAAATTGATCAAATGCAGATGCCCACTCATAAACCAATGAGTCTAATTCAGGATCAACCGATAAATTATTCAACCCAACTGGAAACGAAGTGCATAACGCAAAATCGGGTGATTCGGCAAATCGCGGAGAAGAATCATAACAAGGATCGGCAGCTTGTCCGTTATACGAATACATATTTGCTCTGAAGGAATAACCCTGCGTAGCTGGATTATTTAAATTTCCGACCACAGGATTTCTACAGCAAATATCATAAGTAAATGTCCACCCTTGAGGTCCGGGAATACCCGATAATGTTATTGGAGAAGATTCATAAATAAATTCCTCCACTCTACCGGGTAAAGTCCCATTGCAAGTGTCACAAGGTGTACTTCTATCAATGGTTTGTACGAGCGAAACAGGGATGCTACTGAGTGTTGGGTGATTATACACACTTAAATTTAAGGTGCTTGGGAAACCAATGCCATCGCAATCACGATAGTACTGAAATCGGAAAACATAATCTCCGTTACCTAAGCAATCCCATGTTATTAATCCACCCATTTCATGTGTTGCACTCACCTTATTTGGAGTAAAAAACATCAATAAAAACAACAGCGATAAAAATGCCGTTAGCGGTTTGTAACTGTTTTGGATATTCATTTTTGAAACGGATTTATATCTACAAGATGCAAAAAAGATATAAAAGGGTTGCACAGAACTTTTTAAAAAACAATCACAAAAAAAGGCGAAGCTAAATTTAGCTTCGCCCATTTAAAGTTGAGTATAATAGTTTAGTTGGCTTTTATAATTTTCTTACTGACTTTTTTATCTGATTGAACAGCGTCAATAAAATATATTCCTTGTTCCAACTCCTGCAAATATAAAGGAATAATTGAATCTGCAACATTAAATTTTTGTTCCAAAATAACTCTTCCGGTTATATCACTTACTTTTATTAAAATTGGTGCATCACCACTTGACACAACATCTAAAGAAACAGTGTTGGAAAATGGATTTGGATATACATGTAATTCTAATTCATGCGCTTTTGCAAACTGACCAATTCTACATACTTCAATAATTTGCACATTTGGTCTAGATTTCGCAGTGCAACCATTTGCATCTGTAGCTTGCAATCTAAATCCACCTCTATTGTTTGTTTGTGCAGTATTGACAGTTGATGTATATGTAGCACTCGTTTCTCCTGCAATTGCTTTTTTCCACTTAAACCACTGATAGGTGTATGGTGCTGCACCTCCAGATGCTGAACCTACTAGCACAACCGTTTCTCCTACACAAACATTTATTGGGCCAGGAAGTGCATGCGGTGCAAGGGCTGTTATGGCAACTGATGGTTTAGTGATACCAACTGTAATTTTATTTGAAACGGCCAAGCATCCATTCTGGTCAGTTTTTTTCACTTTATATCCACCAGCTCCGGTTGTATAATAACACGAGTCCGTAGCCCCCGGAATTAGATTTCCATTTCTAAACCACTGATAAGTGGAACCCGGAATGGAATTAGCAGTTAATTTTAGAGAATCTCCTTTACAAAATACTACTGACGGGGAAGTTATAACAGCCGGTGTGGTACCAATTTTTGTAATTACAATTACATTGGACTCTGCACTGCATCCAATAGAATCTGTAACGCACAAGGTATAATTTCCTTTTCCGGTTGTATTTATTGTATTTGAAGTTTCACCGGCAATTGGGTTTCCATATTTTTTCCACTGATAAGTGTATGCAATATTTGGAAGAGACTCCAATAAGGCAGATGCCCCATAACATAAAGTAGTTGGGTCATTGGTAAAAATTGCTGCATTAATTGGCGTAGCTGGAAACAATGTAATAAAACAACTGGTTGTGGCAGCATTTGCATCCGTAACAACACAGGTATATCCACCCGGAGGTAAACCGTTTGCTGTTGCTGTTGTTGCCCCGGAACTCCATGAATAGGTGTATGGAGGTACTCCCCCGTTTGGTATTGCCGTGACAGCACCACTATCGCCTACACAAGCAATTGGTGTACTCTCAACGCACTGAATAAAGAACACACCAGGCTCATTAATTGTGGCATTTACAATAGTTGAGCAACCATTTGCATCTGTTATTATACATGAATAAGTTCCAGCAGCGAGGTTGTTTGCTGTGGCATTTATACCTCCAACCGGAGTCCAAAAGTAACTGTATGGTGGAATACCACCTGTAACTGTAACAGTTGCAGACCCATCAGAACAACCATTGCAACTTGCATCAATGGTAGAGACACTGGTTATTAATTGCATTGGCTCCGTTATTACAGTGCTTGAAGTTGTTGTGCATCCATTTATATCTGTTATTTCGCAAGTGTAAACTCCTGCAGCTAAATTTGATGCCGTTTGCGTTGTTCCTCCACTAGGTGCCCAGTTGTATGTGTAGGGAGGAGTACCTCCTGTTCCTACTGCTATTGTAGAACCATTATTGCCACCGTTACATATTACATTAGCAACTGTAGAAGCAGTAGATATTAATGGAAGTGGTTGCGTAATGGTAGCCATAAGCATAGTAGAACATCCACTAATATCGCTTACAGTGCAGGTGTACACACCAACTGCTAAATTAAATTGCATGGATGTTGTAGCACCATTAGACCATAAAAAACTGTATGGGGGTGTTCCTCCAAACGGAATAGCTTCTGCAGTGCCATCATTAGCCCCGGAACAACTCACATTAGTTGAAGTTACGTTTGCACCAAAACCTAAGCAGCCATTATTCCAAAATAATGCCCCGTAATCAGTCCCCGTACCTATAAAAGTATAAGGCCCTGGAGTATTTACCCAGGTACCTGTTGTCCAAATTCCCTTTGCATTGGCTACACTTATTCTACCCCAATCTCCACCGTACTGCATAAAATCTTCCATTGCAGCTGTATCCGTAAATGCATTTGTATTGTATAAACTCAAGTCTCCACCAGATGGAGTATGATTTGGCCAAAATAATGTTACCTGACCTGAAGGCGCCATTAACAAAGAACCTGATTGCAATGTAACAGCTGTTGAGTCCCCAATTATATTATAAGCTGAAGCATAAGCACACAACCACCACGAAGATATATCCTGAGTTGCCGGTCCATAGTTTTGTAATGTGATTGATCCTGTTGACGGATCAAACATGGTTATCCTCACTTGAGAATTTGAATACATTGCAGTGGCTAAAAAGATTGTGCTAACTAGTAGCGCAAACTTTAATGAGTTACGCATTAGGTTGTAAATGTTTTTCATGAAAAAATGTTTTTAGTTTGAATTAAAGCCGAAAATTACCAATAAGGCAAGGCTTCAATTGATGCAATTCAGAAGAGTAAATAACAAGTTTGTTAACAGACTTAATTAGCAATATTCTTATTGGCTAATTGTCCACATGCAGCATCAATATCCTTTCCTCTGCTTCGTCTTACATTGACAATCAAGTTCTTCTGTTCTAAAAAGTTTTTAAAAGCCCCTATTCTGTCTGAACTGGAGCACTTAAAAGGGTCTCCTTCAACAGGGTTATACTCAATCAAGTTTATTTTGCAAGGTGTTATTTTACAGAATTCAGCGAGTTCCTTTGCATCTTGCATCGTGTCATTTAACTGATGAAACATAATGTATTCGTAGGTTAAACGCGTACCTGTTTTTGAATAAAAATAGACTATTGCCTCCTTTAACTCTGCTAAAGAATTGGCATCATTTATTGGCATTAATTCACTTCTCTTTTCATCATTTGCTGCATGAAGGGAAACCGCTAGATTAAACTTTACTTCATCATCCCCTAATTTTTTAATCAATTTGGTTACGCCTGCAGTACTCAGTGTAATTCTAGAAGGAGACATATTTAACCCTTCAGGTGAAGTAATGTGTTCGATAGATTTTAATACATTTTGATAATTTAAAAGAGGTTCGCCCATACCCATGTAAACTATATTACTTAATGGAATTTCATATTCCTCTATGGCTTGTTTATTTACCATTGCCACCTGGTCATAAATTTCACCTGCCGTTAAATTTCTAATGCGCTTTAATTTCCCTGTGGCACAAAAACTGCAGGTTAAACTACAACCCACTTGCGATGACACACAAACTGTCATTCTGCTCTTTGTTGGAATTAAA
This sequence comes from Bacteroidia bacterium, assembly GCA_013001815.1. Taxonomy (GTDB): domain Bacteria; phylum Bacteroidota; class Bacteroidia; order AKYH767-A; family OLB10; genus JABDLV01. The sequence continues at coordinate 10,605 of JABDLV010000117.1, read as the reverse complement.
ACCGCTTCAACAATATTTGCATCATGTAATTTAAACGCATTTTTAATGGTTCTGTCGTTACTCACTTGCGTTTGCAAAGGCTCTATACCATGTATAACATAATGTTCCTTTAACTTGTCTCTTAAGCCTTTTGACAGATTGGTCATGTCATCAAACGTATGGGCGGACTTTTGCCATAACCACTCATAGATTTGCGTTGCACGATACTTTGGTTCTGTCCAGCTTTCTACAAGCTCTTCTATCTCCTCTAATGTTAACTCTCTAATGTCTTTTAACATGGTGCAAAAATAGACAAAGCATTGGAAGCAATTGCAGAATTAAGCTATTTTGTGAAACGATTCTTACCATGAGATACATTACAGCAAATTTTATTATTGATGAGCAGTTTAAATTACTCAGCAATGCCTTGCTGCTTGTGCAGAATGATGGCACTATTCAAGAATTGCTAAGTGGTGAAAAGGATCCAGAAAAAATCTCTTCAGTAGACAAAAATAATATTGAGTTTTTTGAAGGTGTAATCGTTCCCGGCTTTGTTAATACCCATTGCCACTTAGAATTATCTTATTTAAAAAATAAAATTCAAGAGAAAACAGGTTTACCCGGTTTTGTTGCTGAAGTAGAAAAAAATAAAACAAAAGATTCTGAAATTATAAGGGAATGCATTTTAAATGCCGAAAAGGAAATGATTGAAAACGGCATTGTAGCCGTTGGTGATATTTCAAATACCAATTATTCTCTAAAGCAAAAGCAAAAAGAAAATTTATACTATCACACCTTTGTAGAGTGTTACGCATCGAATAAAAAGTATGCAGACAAAGCATTTAAACATGCTACAAAAACAGTTGAGGAGTTTTCTAAACTTTCTTCGGACAGAAACAGGGCTTCCATTACTCCACATGCTCCTTATTCTGTTTCAAAAGAATTGTTTGAAAAACTTAACCATTGGATTAAAAAGAATAATGCCATCGTTAGCATTCACAATCAGGAAAGTGAAGATGAAAACAGCATGTTTAATGATGGAAGCGGAAAACTAGCAAAGTTTATTCAGTCATTTGGAACAGATGCAAAGGATTTTGTAATTGGAAAAAATTCTGCTCACAGTTATGTAAATAATATTCCTAAAGATCAACATTTACAACTGGTTCATAATACTTACTCCGTTGCTGATGACATTCAAACAATAAATAATTATTTCACAGATTCTTATTGGTGCTTTTGCCCCAATGCTAACCTCTACATTGAAAATAAACTACCACAGTTAAATTTGTTCACTAAAGAAAATTGCAAAATTACTATTGGAACAGACAGTTTAGCCTCGAATCATCAGCTTTCAGTTTTAGAAGAACTAAAAAGTATTCAAAAAATATATCCTGATACAAAACTTACCGAATTAGTACAATGGGCAACATGGAATGGGGCTGAGTTTTTACAAATTGAAGAAACCTACGGAAGTTTTAAAAAAGGTAAAAGACCCGGAATTGTATTAATTGAAAATGTAGATTTAGAGAATAGAACGTTAACCGAAACTTCTGCTGCAAAAGTACTGGCTTAACTACCAATCATCACTACTTTTTGGTGATGGCTTGGCCATAGAATCATTTAACGAAGAAATTAATTTTTTAATTTCATCATCTACCTGATTTAAATAATCTGCATACACAGGCAGGTATGTGTCTTTATCTTTTTCTAACCACTTTTCAATAGGATAGTATGAACTATGTTTCCAATTGATATTCGTAATGGTATATCGGTATTTGTTCTCTTTAAATTGGAGGTTCAACGTGTACTGAACTATACCGGCAGCAGTTTCAACCTTGGTTCTTTTTGTTGCAGGTGTATTAATTCTAAATTTTCCTTTGCAAACAATTTCACCATTTAAAACGTCTTTTGTTTTAATTACACTGCTAGGGTTTTTAAAATAGGTGTTACTCCAGGTGTATGCCTTGTGGTACAACTCATCTTTGCTTTCGCTTGGAATATCAACCACGGCAGTATAGGTTATTAATTTCGATTCATCTGAAATTGGCACTGAAGCTGTTTGCGCATGCACAAACTGAATTACACTAAAAAACAAAACAACTAAGCAAGAGAAAATGAATTTCCTGTTCATAATAATAGATTTATAAGAAATAAAAATAAGATATTTTATTTTACCGGTATTCGGAGTTTAGTACCCGGATTTATTCTCTTAGAATTGCTGATATTATTTTCATTTAATATATCAGAAACACTTACACCATCGTACATTTGAGCGATATCCCAAATGGTGTCGCCCTTTTGCACAACATAATATACTTTTTGATCTCCACCAGATTGGCTTTTAGGGATACTGGCTTTTGGTGCATACACTTTTATTTTTTGCCCTACCTTAATGGTGTTAGAACGCAGGTTATTCCACTGTTTAATGTCTTTAATATAAACATTGTATCTGTCTGAAATATGAGACAAGGTTTCGCCACTTCTTACTTTATGCGTTATTAATGAGCTTTTGCTTTTTGAACCTCCACTTGAGCTGGAAACAGATCTTCCGCCTACAACCAGTTTTTGTCCGGTCCAAATATTAGAATTAGATAAGCCATTCCATCGCATAATATCTTTTACACTTATACCATATTGTTCGGCTATGTGAGATAGCGTTTGATTTTTTCGAACGGTGTGATATACTTTTTTTGCCGGTGTCTTTTTAACTACTGCTTTTTTAGGCGTTGATTTATTCGTACTTGCTTTTGCAGCTAGCACAGGAATTTTGCTTGTGTTATCTAATTTTCCATCCGGGTCATATACCTTAGTGTAGCCAGTTGAATAATATTTTAGTCTTTGGCCGGGATAAATCCTAGAACCACTTATTCCATTCCATCGTTTTAATGTGCTCAAGCCAACACCCAATCTATCAGCTATAATAGAAAGGTTTTGTCCTCTTCTCACCGTATATGTTTTCTTTACTTGCGTTTTTACTACTTTGAAGTACTTAGATTCTTCCTCACTTATTTTTACAATGCCCTTATTAACTGCCCTCACATAAGCATCATTTACAGAATACTCACCCAGCTGACATAATCCCAACTCGAAAAAATAATTGTTTTTCATTTCCGCAGTTATATCATGTCTTGCAGTAACACTAGGTGCACCCAGTACAATGCTTATTAAACGCTTATCATTTGCAGTTGAGCTTGCAACCAAACAATACTTTGCATTCCTAGTATAACCGGTTTTCATTCCATCAACTTCCCCTTTATAATCAATGGTTAGTCTGTTGGTATTTTTTAATTTTTGATCTCTATTACTTCTTTGAACTGTTGTATAACCACGGCTTGTAATATCCATCAACTCTTCATACTTCATTGTTTCCAAAGCAAGTATTAACAAATCATGCGGAGATGATCTATTATCATTCGCACTATACTTTTCCGGTAAACCTGATGGGTTAGAATAAAATGTGCTATTCATTCCCAATTCTTTGGCTTTACGGTTCATACGTATTACAAAATTGCTTACGCTACCACCCAAAAACTTAGCCAGCTGCTCTGAATTATGATTGTTGGATGATACCAATACGGATGTAAGTATATCTTTCAGAGTATATGTCACATTCACAGTATAATACCTTCTAGACCTTCTGCTCTTTCTAACTCTTACTGAATAAGTAATCTCTGAATTCCAGTCGTGCTTTCCATCATACACATCTTCCACTGCTATAAGTGCAACCATCATTTTAGTAATTGATGCCATAGGGTATGCATTCTCTGCATTTTTTTCCCATACAATTACACCTTTCTCTGCATCATACAACAAACCTGCACGAATGCTATTTTGACTTGGCAGTAAATTTGGATGTTGCTCTACCACAAAATCACCCAATTGATATGTCTCTAATCCTAGACTACTGGTTAATGGGTATTGCGTTTTTTCTTGCGCATAAACAGTGTTTACCGCAAACAATAGAATAACAATGAAATACCAGTTTCTTGTGGATTGCATAAAATATTATAGCTCTTTTAAGTGGGCTTTAAATTGTGAAATATTTGGCTTTGCCTAGATCAGCATTAATACATGTTTACACATATCATTGTTTACAATAAGCCTTCCTTATTGTATACGCAGGTATATAGGAAACGTTTAAAAATTAAGCAGGAATATAAATCTAACTAAAGAATAAAGTTAAAGTTCAGTTAACTGATTTTCAATAATATAGAAGCCTATCCCTTTTGTTGAGCTTTATTTAAAGCCATAAACAAGACTTCAGCAATCACCATATCTTCAGGATTGGTCACTTTTATATTGGTATGTGAGCCCTCATTTAAAAAAACAGCCTTATTTAAATCATCATATAAGGATGCCTCATCCGTGTAATCATTGTGCTTGGCCGATTGAAATGCCTGCTTTAGTTCAGTAGTTTTAAAGCACTGTGGGGTTTGCACTGCAACATATTGATTTCTGTTTTCTGAAGTGTTTCCTTCCTTACTTAATTTACGAATTGAATCTTTTAAAGGAACTACTGGAACAGCATTTCCTTTTTGTTCAGCCAACAAAAACAACTGAGCAATTAATGTGGGCGTAACCAAAGGCCTGGCACCATCGTGAATTGCAACCATACAATCATCAGGTAAATTTTGCACAGCATTTTTTACCGATTCATGTCTTGTATTTCCACCGGGCACCAATGTAACGGGAATTTTTACTTTGTAATCATTGCAGATCTTATGCCAATACTGAAAATCTTTTTCCTGCAATACCAAAAGTATATGATGGGTAATTTTAGTAAAAGAATGAATGGTATGAAAAAGCATTGGCAGCTTGGCCAAAGGCATAAATTGCTTTGGCAGCTTAGCATTCATTCTGCTTCCGCTACCTGCTGCAACAATTATGGCATATTTATCCAAAGAAATATTTGTTAGATAATAAGCATGGCATCGCCATAGCTATAAAAACGGTACTTTTCTTTAACCGCTGTTTTGTACGCTTGCATAATTAAATCAAAACCTCCAAAGGCACATGTCATCATAAACAAAGTTGACTGAGACATATGAAAATTGGTTATCATACAGTTTGCAACTTTAAAATCATATGGAGGAAAAATAAATTTATTCGTCCAACCATTAGATTCTTTTAACTGGCCTGTAGTGGTAACTGCGGTTTCTATTGCACGCATTGATGTAGTTCCAACTGCACAAACTTTTCTCTTGCCAAGTTTTGCTTTGTTTACCATTTCAGCCGTTGGATTCTCAATGCGGTATTCTTCAGAATCCATTTTATGCTTGGTTAAATCTTCTACTTCAACCGGTCTAAATGTTCCTAAACCCACGTGCAAGGTAATTTCTGTAAAGTCAACACCCTTCAGCTCCAAACGTTTCATCAACTCTCTGCTAAAGTGCAAGCCGGCTGTTGGCGCGGCAACTGCACCTTCGTGCTTAGCAAAAATAGTTTGGTATCTGGCTTCATCTTCTTCCTCCGCTTTACGCTTAATGTATTTTGGTAATGGAGTGTGACCTAGGTCAAGCAATAGTTTTTTAAACTCCTCATGCGGACCATCATATAAAAAACGAAGTGTTCTACCTCTAGATGTTGTGTTGTCAATAACTTCAGCAACTAACGAATCATCTTCACCAAAATAAAGTTTGTTACCAATTCTAATTTTACGAGCAGGGTCAACCAGAACATCCCAAAGTTTACTTTCTTGGTTTAATTCACGCAACAAAAACACTTCAATTTTTGCTCCGGTTTTTTCTTTATTACCAAATAAACGCGCAGGAAATACTTTGGTATTATTTAATACCATTACATCTCCATCATCAAAGTAATTGACAACGTCTTTAAATAATTTGTGTTCGATTTCACCGGTATCGCGGTGTACAACCATTAAACGAGATTCGTCTCTGTGGTCTGCCGGATGATAGGCAATTAAGCTATCAGGAATACGGACTTTAAACTGGGATAATTTCATACTTACGGGTATTTATAATTTTCCGGGGGTCGGCAAAGATAAGGCAGGAATGAGCAAAAGTCTATCTAAATATGAAATAAATTTTATGTGATTTATTCTTGTCTAATATCCTGATTTTTAATGTGTTGCTTGCAATTATCAATAAACTCATCTATGCTATCGGCCTTTTCTACTGAAAAATCTCCAATTTTAGTTCTGACCAAGGTTTTTAAATACGCTCCGCAACCTAGTTCCTTGCCAATATCTCTAACTAATGAACGAACATAAGTTCCCTTTGCGCAATTAATCTTTATAACAACTTCCGGAATATCAGATTTCAATAATTCAATCGCCTTTATTTCAACCTCTCTTTCCCTCATTTTTGGTTTTAGCCCTTTTCTGGCCAAATTATATGCACGCTCACCATCTACTTTAATTGCAGAATGCGCGGGTGGACTTTGCATTATTTTACCAATAAACTTTTGAATTGCAGTTCTAATTTTTTCTTCTGTTATACCGTCAACAGAAAATGTTTCATCTATTTCTGTTTCCATATCAATAGATGGTCTTGTCGCACCCAGAACTAAAGTTGCAACATACTCCTTATCTAAATCTTGATAAGAATTAATTTCTTTTGTTTTTTTGCCGGTGCAAATAATTAATAGCCCGGTTGCCATTGGATCCAATGTTCCTGCATGCCCAACTTTTTTGGCTCTGCACGCATATCTGATTTTATTCACCACATCAAATGAGGTCCACCCAATTGGTTTATCAATTAATAATACTTCACCTGTTATAAAATCGTACAATGTATTTTTATTTTAATCCAACAACTATTGCAATAGCACCTACAATAAAACAGTAGTATGCGAAGTACTGTATTTTGCCTCTTTTTACAATTTCTATCATCCATTTACATGCCACTAAACCGGTAATAAATGCCGCAATAAAGCCTGCTAATAGAGATACTCCGCTTTGCAAGTGGTCTGCAGGACTTTCTAAATATTCTTTAAAATCTAATAACGCAATTCCAATAATTGGAGGCACAACCATTAAAAAAGAAAATCTTGCAATGTCAGTTTTATTAATTCCCAGCAACAAGCCTGTTGCAATAGTAGAACCAGAGCGTGAAATGCCGGGCAAAACTGCAATTGCTTGTGCAACACCTATTGCAAAAGCACTCATTGGTTTAAGGGGCTTTAATTTTTTTGTTGCAAATATGGTAACAAACAAAAGAATGCCTGTAACAATAAGCATGGCTCCAACAAACGCAATTTTGCCATCAAAAAATTGCTCTACCTCTTCTTTTAAAAACAAACCAACAAATAAAACCGGAATCATTGAAACTAAAATGTTCACTGCAAATTTAGCTTCGTCATTCCACTTAAATTTTAACAAGCCTTTTACTGTGTTTAATATGTCTTTATAAAACACCACCATAGTACTGAGCACCGTTGCCAAATGCACCATTACCGCAAATAATAAGTTATCGCTTGATTGGGTGTTGAGAATAGCCTCACCCAATACAATATGACCACTGCTGCTTACAGGCAAAAACTCTGTAAGACCTTGTATTATGCCTAAAATAATGGCTTCTAAAACTGTCATGAAATGTTGCTAGTCGGCCTTTTTAACAATGGCCCAAACCTGTACACATAATCCCGCCAAAACTAAAAGTGGCGCAACGGTAATTCGTTGAAATGAAAATATTTCAGGGTTAAATTCTTGTGGCGTACTGGATTTACCTCCCGCCATTAATGCATACCCAACTACAATTAAAAACAATCCACCAAGCATTATCATGTAGTTTATTTTACCAAAAGCGAAATCATCTGAACTGACTGTAGAAGATTTTACAGATGAGGATTTAGCTGTTTTTACATTAGCAGATGATACTCTGGTTTTGTCTTGTCTTGTTGTTCCTGGTTTTTTAAATCCTTTTTTTTGTTTTGCCATTGGTGTAATTGTTAATACAGTTCATCCGGTCTTTTGCGAAGATATTTATTAACTGCAAAATATGTACTAATAAGTGAGATTAATATTCCTGATAAAATTATTGAACCAGTCAGCATAAGCCAAAGGTTGGTGTCCTGTATTTGAATGAGTTCAGGCAATTCATCTTTCAACAAATAAATCAATCCCGCAAGTAAAGCCAATGCAATTAAAGAACCGTAAATACCTTGCATCATGCCTGTAAATAAGAAAGGCCTGCGTATAATGCTTCTTGTTGCCCCAACCAATTGCATAGATTTTATTATCAATCTTTTTGCATACAAAGACAGGCGAATGGTATTATTTATTAGTGCTATTGCAATAATAGAAAGCAGTGCACTAAACCCTAAAATGATGAAGCTGAGCAAACGCAAATTTTCATTCATATCCTGCACCAAAGATTTATTGTAATACACTTCTTCAACAATGTTTTGTTTTTCAACTTCACTTTTAAATGCTTCTATTGAATCTTTCTGTGCAAATTCTGCATTTAACTTTACCAGTAGTGTCGGACTTAAAGGATTGTATCCTAAAAAATCTATAAAGTCTTCGCCCATTTGTTCACTTAAATCTCGGGCTGCTTCTTCACTCGTAATAAAAGTAGTTTCCCTTACCAGGCTTTTAGATTTAACTGTTGTTATTAAGGATTGAATTTTTTTCTCACTTGCATCTTTATCCAGAGAAATTGAAACTTCTATATTTTCTTGCACATAACGTTTAATCTTATTGGCATGCAATAGCACCGTTGCCAAACATCCTACTAAAAACAATACCAATGATATGGCTATTATTGTAGAAACGGTTGAGGTTCTTAATGTCCTGCGTGCTAATTTATTGTCGTCTGCCACTATGCTAATTTGAGCAGTAAAAATAAAAATATAAATGGGCCTTACCACCACTTGATATAGCGATTTAGCATATTTTTAACCACTTAAAGGCTTTCATTACATTTGCCTTTTGATTTTAAACCATGGAATATACATTTAGAGAAATTGAGAAGAAATGGCGAGACTATTGGAAGGAGAACAAAACCTACAAGGTAAAAACCGATAGCAGCAAGCCTAAATGTTACGTATTAGATATGTTTCCTTATCCATCTGGAGCAGGATTGCATGTTGGGCACCCTTTGGGATATATTGCCACAGATATTTACAGCAGGTTCAAAAGATTAAAAGGATTTAACGTGCTTCACCCAATGGGTTATGATGCCTATGGACTACCCGCAGAGCAATATGCCATTCAAACAGGACAGCACCCAGCAAAAACAACTGATGAAAATATTAAGCGCTATAGAGAACAGCTAGATAACATTGGTTTTTCATTTGACTGGAGCCGCGAAGTTAGAACCTGCGACCCTTCTTATTATAAATGGACTCAATGGATTTTTATACAGCTATTTCATTCTTGGTACAATAATAAAACGAAAAAAGCGGAGTATATTGAAACGCTTATATCAGAGCTCGCTAAAAACGGTAATCAAAACATTGAAGCAGCTACAGAGCTTGAAGATATTATTGATGCCAACACCTGGAACGCCTGGAATGAGAAAGAACAGCAAAGTTTTTTACTCAATTATCGATTGGCTTACCTGTCTGAAACTACGGTAAATTGGTGTCCGGAGCTGGGTACCGTTTTGGCAAACGAAGAAGTAAAAGATGGCTTAAGTGAACGAGGCGGACATCCGGTTGAAAAGAAATTAATGAAGCAATGGAGCTTAAGAATTTCTGCCTATGCAGACAGACTGCTGCAAGACTTAGATACCATTGATTGGACTGATGCACTAAAAGAATCGCAAAAAAATTGGATTGGAAAATCTGTTGGGGCAAGTTTAGTGTTTGATATAAACCAGCATGATGAAAATATTGAAGTGTTTACAACCAGACCTGATACCATTTTTGGTGTAACGTTTATGGTTCTAGCACCGGAACATGAATTGGTTGCTAAAATTACAACAACAGAACAAAAGCAAAAAGTAGAAAGCTACATTGAAAAAACCAAGCATCGTTCAGAAAGGGAAAGAATGGCCGATGCAAAAACGGTAAGTGGTGCTTTTACCGGTGCATATGTTATGCATCCTTTTACCAATGAACAAGTTCCTGTTTGGATTGCTGATTATGTATTAGCCGGCTATGGTACTGGGGCCGTAATGGCGGTACCCGGAGGAGATCAGCGAGATTGGGCATTTGCCAAACACTTTGATTTGCCAATTGTAGCAACTGTAGAAGGTGGTGATATGAATGAAGCTGCCAATGATGATAAAGAGGCAGTGGTAATTAACTCCGACTTTTTAAATGGAATGAAAGCCAAGGATGCAATTAAGGCTGCTATAAATAAATTAGAAGAAAAAAATATTGGCAAGGGTGCTGTAAACTTTCGCTTGCGCGATGCCATCTTTAGCAGACAACGTTATTGGGGCGAACCCTTTCCTATTTATTATAAAGATGACATTCCTTATACATTAAATGAAAGTGAACTTCCACTGGAATTACCCGAAGTGGATAAATACTTACCTACTGAAACTGGAGATGCTCCATTAGCGAGAGCTAAGAATTGGAAAACAAAAGAAGGATATCTTTTAGAAACGGATACCATGCCAGGTTGGGCAGGTTCAAGCTGGTACTACTTAAGGTACATGGACCCAAACAATGAAACAGCGATGGTTTCAGAGGAAAGCGTGAACTACTGGAAACAGG
>JABDLV010000113.1 GCA_013001815.1 Bacteroidia bacterium | reverse complement strand
AATGAACAATTTGCAACGGCAGTATAAAAAATAAGGAGTTAATAATTAACCAAAAATGGGTATGCCAATTAGTTGAAATTAGTATACCTTTTCGTCACTTAACCAAAAAATATATAATATGGAAAACGTAAATTTTTTAGCCGTGGTAGTAGCGGCTTTGGTACCCATGGTATTTGGATTTTTATGGTATAACCCAAAATTGTTTGGTAATGCCTGGATGGAAGCAGCGGGTATGACAGAAGAAAAAGTGCAAGGCGGAAACATGGCGGTAATTTTCGGAGTTAGTTTGCTGTTATCTTTCTTGCTTGCTATGTCATTAATGCCAATGGTAAATCATCAGATGCATTTAGGATCATTAATTTTGGGTGATGATTCAGCTGAAACAGCGGAATGGTTAAAAAATGCAATGGCTACTTATGGTGACAATTACAGAACATTTGGTCATGGAGCTTTCCATGGAGTTTTTGCAGGATTGATGTTTGTATTACCAGTATTAGGGACTAATGCATTGTTTGAGCGCAAAGGATTTAAATACATTTTAGTGAATGTTGGTTACTGGACAGTAACACTCGCTGCAATGGGTGCTATCATTTGTGGGTGGCAGTAGAATAAATGATTATGGAATAATTAAAAACCCCGAATGAATGTTTGGGGTTTTTTGTTTCAACGAATTACTATAAAAGTTCCTGCATCATTTCGGCTAAATTTATCATTGTCTACAATTCCACCGTAAGATATTTTGTAAACATATATTCCTTTGTCCACTTTACTTCCCTCAAACGTTCCGTTCCAACCTTGGTTGATGTCTTCGGTTTCAAAAATTAAATTTCCGGTTCGGTCAAAAATATACATGTGGTAATGGGTCAGTTTTGTACGAAAAGCGTAGGCTTTAAATTCATCATTCAAGCCATCATCATTTGGAGTAAATGCATTGGGAATAAGCACTGAACCAAAACATGATTCTTCAATAGTTATACTATCACTTGCAGTACATCCTTTTGCATCAATAACTTCTACCCAGTACAAGCCTATTTGGTTGGCACTGAATACAGAATCTGTTGAGCCGTCTTGCCACAAGTAGTTTTGAAAATTTCCGGGACTTAATTCCATTGCCATTGGTGGACAAATTACAGCGCTTCCACCTAAGTCTATTTCCGATTTTTCCAATACGGTTAAACTGGTGTCTTGACTTACACTGCAATTGTTCAATACATCTGTTATGGTAAGTGTAACTCTATAGGTTCCGGCATCATCATAGGTATGTGAAGGGTTTGCTGAAGCAGAAGTATTTCCATCACCAAAGTTCCAGTTATATTCATAACAAGGAATAACATGCCAATCAAATGTAGCATTACCCATGTTATCAAAGTAATTGTTGTCTCTAAATTTATATTCTACATCATTGCCATCACCAATAAAAAAATAACTGTACTCATGCAATGGGTTGTAGGCGCTTGGACCTGCAACAGGTGTGGGACTTAAGTCATCTCCCATGCCACCACCTACTGAAATCATTGCTCCATTGTTATTATTAAACTTACAATACGCGTCATAGCGCTCATGATTGCCCCATGCAGTGTATGATCCAATAATATCTAATCGGTAGGTGCAGCCATAATTATTGGTCGGGAAACTTAAGTCAAACAGAAAACCAAAATCTGGAAATGACGGTTGTGATGAAAGCAATACCGAAGTTGAATCAACCGCAACGAATGAATTAAATGAAAATGTTTTAGGAAATTCACATGGATTAGCATGAACCGTGTTAAATTCTACACTGCTAATAGAGCTACACTGTGCTAATGCACCGCATAATGGTAAAGCAAGAAACAAGTAAGTTACAAGTAATGCTCTAATCATAATTTGCGGTGAATTTGTTATGCTTCTACTTCTTCAGGAACTTCCAGTTTATTTTCTTTAGTTTCCGGAGTAACTGGTTGAGGTGTTTTCTGTGAAGCTTTTGCAGCAGTGTCGTACTGCTCTTGATACGCTGCCTTTACCTCTTCAAGTTTTGCCGGGCTGGTAAATAACATAGCCCACGCCTCACTTAAAGATCTGCTTTTGCGTATGTCTTTAACAATATCAACCCACTCGTGAAAATTTAACGTAATTGGATTATAAGAATTAACAGGTTTTGTAATACCATAGTCTGCCTGCTCTTCTTCCGGTTGAAACGTTCCAAATATTCTGTCCCAAATAATAAAAGTAGAACCGTAATTCTTATCTAAATATTTTTTGTTTCGTGCATGGTGCACACGGTGGTGAGATGGTGTTGTAAATATGTATTCAATCGGTCTTGGTAGTTTTCTGATGTACTCAGTGTGTATCCAAAACTGATATAACACTTCTATCTGGTGACAGATAAAAAATGTAACAGGATGAAATCCCATTAATGCAACTGGCACAAAAAAGATTATTTTAATGTGCTGTGTCCACCCCAATCGAAATGAAACAGACCAATTGTATTTTTCTGAATTGTGATGGGTAACATGTGTTGCCCACCAAAAGCGATTTTCATGAGCAACTCGGTGTGCCCAATAACGACAAAAATCAAGTGCTATAATACATAGTGGAAAAGACCACCAAGCATTTGGAACAGACCAAGGAACTAGGTTGTAGAAGAACAAGATTACTCCAAAAGTTAATACTTTGAGTGCAGCTGACTGTGCTACGTTTATTAACCCAATAACGGTAGCCGCAAGGGTATCCATCCCGTCATAATAATCTTTCTTCTTGTAGTAACTTAATACCCACTCCAATATCACTAGTGATATCATAGGAATGGCGGCCATTGATATGATATTTAGGCCATCTAGCTGCTCAAGCACCATTTCAAACGTAACTGGATTATCTCTCATGAATTTGTCAATAAGGCAGCCCAAAAATGATGAAATTAAGTCATTGTACCAAATTTGATTACTGCCCCGCTGTATTGGGCCACAGTAAGGCATTTGAGATAGGCCAATAAAGGCAATTAATGACTTTTTTTGGAAGTAAATGACAAAGGTGAAAACAGGTGATTTTTCAGTCTATTTATTAATGTCATTTAAAGCTACCCTTTTCAGTGCCTAATTGAATAAATCAATGAAAATGATAGCACCATAATTTCCAATAACAGAACATTTATAAAAAATTAATTATTCTTTTGTTCGTGTTTCATTACGGCTTTCTCAACAAATTTTATTTTTTGCTCAGTTGTTTCTTTTCCGTCAACCTGTGATGAAATGGTAACTGTATCTGAAACCATTTTCCATTCAATGCCGGTATTAAAACCTACCCCATCAACACTTTCAGGTTTTCTTTTTAATATAAATGTTGCTTTCCTATCAAGCGCGTTTTTAGACCTAAACTGAAAATAATAAATACCACGTTCGGGTATCGTAAAATTTAAATTTTGAAGAGATTGAAATCCATCATTAAAATATATGATGCTGTCTTTTTTGTAATTAACAATTCTAATTTCGTTTTTTCCGGATTTTGATCTGGTGTCTACAGAAAAAATAATCTCATCATTTTGCTCTAAAGCATAATAATAGGTGGGATAACCTTCATAGTCGTTGCTGTTATAGGTTCCCTGGGTAGCTGTAATTTTGGCAATGCCGGGTATGCTTATATCAATATTTGCAATATCAATAATTGGGGTTTCTTTATTTTCAATGGATTCATTCTGGGCGGCATAGTTTATGTTCATTAACTTCTGCTTTCCATTTTCTAAAACAAATACTGTTTTAAAAGTTTTATCGGTTTCCAATGATTTTGCCGAGATTAAATGTTGCCCTGGTACGCTTTTAATTTTATACGGTTCGTTTTTACCAATAATATTATTTGGGCCATCATCTAATTTAATTTCACTTTTTTCAGTAACAGAAATAAGCACGTAAGATACCGGTTCTTGGCAATAGCTATTTGCATAAACAAAAAGGGAAAGAAATAGTGTAAATAATATTTTCATTGTATTTATTAGATAGAATAAAAGTGAGATTGAAATTAATCAACGCAATTGTAATTTGCAATTAGTGTGTATATTTGATGTCATTCATGCAAACAGAACAAACCGATTTATTAGAACTAGCCGCTCAGTTTGTAAACAGTACTTCAAGTAATATTTTTTTAACGGGAAAAGCAGGTACAGGAAAAACTACGTTTTTACGAGATTTAGCAGAAAGAACCCATAAAAATTTTGTGGTTGTAGCTCCTACGGGTATTGCTGCACTTAACGCAAAAGGTGTCACAATCCACTCTCAATTTTTATTGCCATTCGGAACTTTTATTCCAGAGAATAAACCGGCAGGAAATTACAAAAGCACTACAAATATTTTTACTCAGCATACGCTGGCAAGAATGCATCCACTCAATAGTATAAGAAAACAAGTGCTTCGCGCTGCAGATTTATTAATTATAGATGAGGTAAGTATGTTGCGTGCAGATATTTTGGATGCGATAGACACTCGAATGAAAAGTGTAAAACGAAACTATTATAAAAGCTTTGGCGGAACTCAGGTGTTAATGATTGGCGATTTGTATCAATTGCCACCAATAGTAAAAGATGCAGAATGGCAAATATTGAAGAGTTTTTATAAGAGCATGCATTTTTTTGAAGCTCAGGCTTTGCAAAATGATGGTATGGTTTACATAGAATTGGATAAAATATTTAGACAGCAGGATGATACATTCATAAATGTGCTAAATAATCTTAGAAACAATGTGGTTACGAATGAAGATATTGAACTGTTGAACAATCATTATAAAATCGAGAACGAAATTCCTAAAGATGAAAATGTAATCACAATAAGTACGCATAACTATAAAGCAGATGCCATAAATGAAAGGGAAATGAACGCACTGCCTGGTCCATCTTCTTATTTTGAAGCGGATATAGATGATGATTTTCCTGAGAAGTTATATCCATTGCCATGGAAATTGGAGTTAAAGGTTGGTGCTCAGATTATGTTTATTAAAAATGATACCAGTGGTGAGCAGGAATACTACAATGGTAAAATGGCAAGAGTTGATTATATAGATGATGATGGCGTAACCGTGGTGATGGCAGACACTCGGAAGCAATTTGTATTGCGTAAGGAAGAATGGGTAAATAAAAAGTATACCATCAACGCATTAAGCAAGGAATTGGAGGAGGAAGTGATTGGAACCTTTTTACAGTACCCGGTTAAACCAGCGTGGGCAGTTACAGTTCATAAAAGTCAAGGATTAACTTTTGATAAAGCAATTATTGATGTGGGTGATGCATTTGCACCGGGACAAGTGTACGTTGCGCTAAGTAGATTGCGAAGTTTAGATGGTTTGATACTTCGCACAAAAATTAATACAGGTGCAATCAATACGGATAGAGATGTTGTAGTATTTTCAAACACAAAACAGAACAAAACAGAATTACCTCAGATTTTAGTAGCTGGCAGAAAACAGTATTTACAACAAATTTTAAATAGTTCGTTTGATTTTACTTTAATTGAAAAACAGTTAGAGTATCTGTATAAGAAAAAGGGCGAGAGCATGGATTTTGCTGATCCTGAAATGCAAACGGCTATGGCTACCATTGAGAGTAGCTTTAGTAAGGAAAGAACTAATACTGCTACCTTTAGAAGACAGCTTCAAAACTTGGTTTCTCAAAATGAATTTGAAAAATTATTGAGCAGAATTGATAAAGGTTCCGGGTATTATTCATCCTTCATATTAAAAAACTTAAAAAGACTCATTATACATATGAGTGAAGTGGAGCAGTTTTCCAGAACTAAAGGGTATTTAAGTGTGCTTTCTGAAATTGACCAGTTAATGATGCAGGCATTACATAATATGGATAAGGCGATGCATATTACGAGCTGTGTTATAGAGAATAAAGAAATTAAAAAGGTTTCTGAATTGATTGAAAAAAGAGTTAGGGAAAGAACCTCAATGA
>JABDLV010000090.1 GCA_013001815.1 Bacteroidia bacterium | reverse complement strand
GAAAATATGGCAGTGCCTGGTATAAAAAGCTAGAGAGAGTAGCAAAGCATAAGAATTGGTAGGTTTTATCGCTTAATTAAGTACGCTTTATTTCCAAACAATCAAAGCCTTTCGGCTTTTATTTTTTTAAACCATTTCTTGTTGAAAAATACAGCCCAATGTGAACAAAAAACATTTGCTCCATATTCTTATTTAGAGAATATTTGTACTCTGATTCGCTCCCATTTTATGGGCAATCACCTCCGCTTGTTTTTTTCGTGTTTTTACAAAAAATAGCAAAGTTTGCAGGGAGTTGTATCGGCTTTAGTGAAATATTAATTAATTAAATACCCTCTAATAAATTGTTGCATGGAAGTACTATTACAAGAAAATAATCACCGATTTGTTCTATTTCCAATAGAGTATGATAAGATTTGGCAAATGTATAAGCAGGCCGAGGCCAGCTTTTGGACAGCCGAGGAAATTGACCTTCAGCCTGACTTAAAAGACTGGGAAAACTTAACGGATGATGAGAGGTACTTCATTAAGAATGTGTTAGCCTTTTTTGCTGCCAGCGATGGCATTGTAAATGAGAATTTGGCTGTACATTTTATGCAGGAAGTTCAATTACCTGAAGCCAGGTGTTTTTATGGCTTTCAGATTATGATTGAAAACATACATGCAGAAACCTATTCTTTATTAATAGACACATATATAAGTGACCCAACTGAGAAAGGTCATTTGTTTAATGCGTTAGAAACCGTGCCTTGTGTTAAGAAGAAAGCAGATTGGGCCCTGAAATGGATAGAAAACGGAAGTTTTGTTGAGCGTTTAATAGCATTTGCCGCTGTAGAAGGTATTTTCTTCTCTGGCAGCTTCTGCTCCATATTTTGGCTGAAGAAGCGTGGCTTAATGCCGGGCTTAAGTTTTGCCAATGAATTAATATCTCGCGATGAAGGATTGCATTGCGACTTTGCATGTCTATTATATAGCATGTTGGAAAATAAAATATCTGAAGAAGCAGTTTTAGAGATTATTAATGATGCTGTGGAATTAGAAAAAGAATTTGTAGTTAGTTCATTACCGGTAGGTCTTATAGGTATGAACTCGAAATTAATGTGTCAGTACATTGAATTTGTTGCCGATCGCTTGCTTAATTCTTTGGGTTATAAAAAACATTACAATTCAGAAAACCCATTTGATTTTATGGAGCTGATTTCTTTAGCCGGCAAAACCAACTTTTTTGAGAGAAGGGTGTCTGAGTATTCCAAAGCAGGAGTGAACAAGAAGAAGGAAGACCAGGCCATTAAATTTGACGAGGACTTTTAGTCCAAACACACTCAGCCGAAAGGCAAAAAACTATTACAAGTGCAGGCACCAATAGGGTGCGTTGAGTTAATGTAGCCCCCGCTTAGTTAATCATGTGTTTTACCTATTCAAACCAAAAAGTTTATGTATGTAATTAAAAGAGATGGAAGAAAAGAGACAGTTAAATTTGACAAAATAACTGCCCGAATTCAAAAATTGTGTTACGGATTACCTCCGGAGCATGTTGACTCGCTTCAAATTGCTCAAAAAGTAATTGAAGGAGTTCATAATGATATTACCACTACTGAGTTAGATAATTTAGCCGCTGAAGTTGCCGCTTCTTTAACCAGTAAGCACCCGGATTATGCTTTATTGGCTGCACGTGTTGCAGTTTCTAATTTGCATAAGAACACCAAAAAATCGTTTTCACAAACCATGGAAGACCTCTACAATTATGTAGACCCAAAAACAAACAAAAAGGCCTCTATGATTGCGGATGATGTAATGGAAATCATCAGAAATAATTCTGATTTATTAGACTCTACCATTATTTATGACAGAGATTTTAGCTACGATTATTTCGGGTTTAAAACGTTAGAGCGTTCTTACCTTTTAAGAATGTATGGTAAAGTTGTAGAAAGACCACAACATTTATTAATGCGTGTGGCTGTTGGTATTCATAAAGAAGACATTGAGGGTGCAATGGAAACGTATGAATTGCTTTCAGAAAAATGGTTTACGCATGCAACACCAACGTTGTTCAATGCAGGTACACCAAAACCACAATTATCCTCATGCTTCTTATTAACCATGAAGGATGATAGCATACAAGGAATTTATGATACACTTACGCAATGTGCTAAAATTTCTCAGTCTGCCGGTGGTATAGGATTAAGCATTCACAATGTTAGAGCAAAAGGTTCTTATATACGCGGAACAAATGGTACTTCAAATGGAATTGTGCCAATGCTGCAAGTATTTAATGATACAGCGCGTTACGTTGACCAAGGTGGAGGAAAAAGAAAAGGTTCATTTGCCATTTACTTAGAGCCATGGCATCCGGATATTTTTGATTTCTTGGATTTGAAGAAAAACCACGGTAAAGAAGAACTTAGAGCAAGAGATTTATTCTATGCCATGTGGATATGCGATTTATTTATGAAGCGTGTGGAGGAAGAAGGAGACTGGAGTTTATTCTGTCCGGATGAGTGCCCTGGATTGGCAGATACACACAGTGAAGAGTTCGAAGCTTTATACATGAAGTATGAGTCTGAAGGAAAAGCAAAGAAAACGATTAAAGCAAGAGAGCTTTGGACAGCAATTCTAGAATCTCAAGTAGAAACGGGTACGCCTTATATTTTATATAAAGATGCTTGCAACAGCAAGAGCAATCAAAAGAATTTGGGTACTATAAAAAGTTCAAATCTGTGTACAGAAATTTTAGAGTACA
>JABDLV010000085.1 GCA_013001815.1 Bacteroidia bacterium | reverse complement strand
AATGAACCTACATCACCGAGTAAAGCAGTATTAGGTATGAGAAATGATCGCGTAGGGTTTTGAACATTGTAAATTGCTTTTGGGTTATTATCACTTCCAATGCCTCCTCCAAAATATGGATGGTATGTAACTGCATCAATGGTAGACGGGCCACTTCCAATAATTGGCAGTACTTCATTATTCCAATTAAATTCTCTAAACGGTTCTTTGTTTGGATCATAAATAGTTCTGTGTATTGAACCAACTACTGCTGTTTCCAAATAAGGGAAATGGCCATTACCTCCACTGTTTCCTTTAAATAAATCATTCCACAATAGCATTTCATTGCCATAGTCGGTGGGTGTAGGGTAAACATAAGGAAATGCACATAATTTCTCTGAATATAGTTCATTTCCAAATTCAACATATTTGATTGGAATATTTAAACTGGCTGCTTCATACAATTGAGCAAGTTGATAGTATTTATCAGATGTAATTGTATTTAAATCAAATATTGGTGAAACACCGGTTTTGTCTACAAAAGATTTAAGTTTTAGAAGTGTGTTAGGGGTGAAATTAGAATTGTCATATGAGTCTTTTGACCAAAGACAGCTATTGGATGAAATGTCATTTTCAAGAAATTGACCAGTTTTCCAGTCCCAATACATTGCAATTGTTCCCCCTGGAAATCTTAAAGTAGCTGGATATAAATCACAGAGTTTTTTTAAAAAATCTGGATCATCTAATGTAACATTACCGGAAATAATGTTTTGTCCGTTGAATCCATAAAAATCAGTTATTGGTTTGTCATCTGCTGCAACGGCACTTACTGAAGCGTTTATTTGATTTTGTGCTTCACAAAAGTTGTAGCTGATTAACAAAAAAGTAATTAATATTAGAGCAAAACATTTAGCTAAAAAATTTTTGGGGGGGGGTAATTAAATTCTTCATAAAGTAAAAAGTAAGAGGGTTAGAAAAATAATATCCCTCTAAAGGAAAAGAGAAGAATTTTAAATTGCAAATAAATGCAGTGATAAAATTACTAATAGTTACTGTGCATTTTGAAATTGGTAATTTTTGCGTAAGGGATGGCAGCGGTTACCCCGCAGCTTTGTGAAACAAAGTGAGGAGTAAAAGCGAACCGCCCGACCGAAATTTGCGCTTTTTGATAAAAGTGCAAATGAAGGAACGCCCTCAATTTGATAATCCAGTTTTAGGAAATAGTTAGTCATGCCAATGGAAAATAATTTATCTACTATTATTAAGAGTTAGTTTAGAACACCCCTGCCTATTTGCTATATTTGGGCAAGTTTTTTAACAGGAATGGGCATAGACAAGACATATAATAGCCAAAGTGCTGAAAATAAGTGGTATAGCCACTGGTTAGAAAAGGGGTATTTCAACTCAGAGCCAGATGAAAGAGAGCCTTATACCATAGTAATTCCACCTCCTAATGTTACCGGTGTTTTGCACATGGGCCACATGCTCAACAATACCTTACAAGATGTATTGGTGAGAAAAGCAAGAATGGAGGGTAAAAACGCTTGTTGGGTTCCGGGTACCGACCATGCCTCTATTGCAACTGAAGCAAAAGTGGTTGCTATGCTCAAAGAAAAAGGAATTGATAAGAATGATATCACCCGTGAGGAGTTTCTTAAGCATGCCTGGGAATGGAAAGAGAAATACGGAGGCATCATATTAAAACAGTTAGAAAGACTGGGTGCATCTTGTGATTGGAAGCGTACGCGCTTTACCATGGAAGATGATTTAAGCAAGAGTGTAATAAAAGTGTTTGTTGATTTATACAACAAAGGACACATTTACAGAGGTGTTCGAATGATAAACTGGGACCCTGCCGGTTTAACTGCCATTTCTGACGAAGAAGTAAATCATAAAGAAGTTAATTCTAAACTGTATTACGTAAAGTACAAATTGGTAAATGAAGATGGCTCTGATTTAAATGAGTTCATTACCATTGCAACTACCAGGCCTGAAACCATATTAGGTGATACCGCTGTGTGCGTGCACCCCGATGATGAGAGATACGCTCACTTAAAAGGGAAGAGTGCAATTATTCCAATGGTAGATAGACAAGTGCCAATTATTTTTGATGAGTACATCACTATGGAATTTGGTACCGGTGCATTAAAAGTAACACCAGCACATGATATCAATGACTATGAATTAGGAATAAAACACAATGTAAAATCCATTGATGTTATTGCCGATGATGGTACTATGAGTGAAGCGGCCGGGCATTATATTGGTGAAGATCGATTTAAAGTAAGAAAAAAGATTTCTGCTGATCTGGATGAAATGGGATTATTGGTGAAAATAGAAGAGATTAAAAACAAAGTAGGTTACTCAGAAAGAACCAATGCGGTTATCGAACCAAAACTTTCTATGCAGTGGTTTCTAAAGATGGAAGAACTTTCAAAACCTGCTTTAGAGCATGTGATGAATGATGATGTGCAGTTGATTCCGGAAAAATTTAAAAACTCTTACCGCTCATGGATGGAGAATGTTAGGGATTGGTGCGTAAGCAGACAATTATGGTGGGGACAAAGAATACCGGCCTGGTATTTACCAAATGGAGAGTTTGTGGTTGCAGAAACAGAGGCAGAAGCTTTGGAACTAGCGAAGAATAAAACGGGTAATGCAGATTTAACGCTTAGCGAAATGAACCAAGAAGGAGATGTAGTTGATACTTGGTTCTCGAGTTGGTTGTGGCCAATAACTGTTTTTGATGGATTAAATAATCCGGATAATGAAGACATCAAATATTATTACCCAACCAATGACTTAATAACTGCACCAGAGATATTATTCTTTTGGGTTGCACGTATGATCATTGCGGGTTACGAGTACCGAGATGAGAAACCTTTTAAAAATGTTTACCTCACAGGTATAGTTAGAGATAAGCAGGGAAGAAAAATGTCCAAGTCTCTTGGTAATAGTCCTGACCCACTGGAGCTAATTGATAAGTACAGTGCAGATGGAGTGCGAGTTGGAATGTTGTTATGTTCTCCGGCCGGTAATGATTTACCATTTGATGAATCGTTGTGTGAGCAAGGTAGAAACTTCAACAATAAAATCTGGAACGCCTTAAAATTGATTAAAGGCTGGGAGATAAAAGATAGCGTGCCCTCAGAACAATTAGAAGTAAATCGTGTTGCTGTAAAGTGGTTTGATGAAAAATTCAATGAAGTACTAGAGACCATATTAGATCATTATAGCAAATACAGAATTTCAGATGCATTGATGTCTGTGTACAAATTGGTGTGGGATGATTTCTGTGCCTGGTTCTTAGAAATGGTAAAACCGCCTTATCAAAAACCTATTGATAAAGAAACCTATGAAGCATGCATTGTTGCTTTTGAAAAAGTATTAAAAGTGATGCATCCTTTTACTCCATTTATTAGCGAAGAAATTTGGCATTTATTAAAAGATAGAAACGAGGGCGAAGATTTGGTAATTGCTGAATTCCCCATATTGAAAACTGATTATAATAAAGCTTTGCTAAAAGATTTTAGTCTGGCAGAAGATGTAATCACACAATTAAGAAGCGTAAGAAGAGAGAAAAATATTTCTCCAAAAGAGCTATTGGAATTATTTGTAAAAGAAGGTGCAGAACAAAAATCAATCTCAGATTATGAATCTGTAATCATGAAATTGGCAAATGTTACTTCTGTGTCAACATATTCCAGTGAAGTTCCACAAGGCGTAACGTCTTTTTTAGTGAGAACCTTGGAGTGTTACATTCCTTTTGAAGAAGAAATAGACGTGAAAGCGGAATCAGAAAAAATTCAGAAAGAGATTGCTTATCAGGAAGGCTTTTTAAATTCTGTAATGAAAAAATTAGGCAATGAAAAATTTATGGCTAATGCCAAACAAGAAGTAATTGCAATGGAGCAGAAAAAGAAGCAAGATGCCGAATCAAAAATTAAGCAGTTGTCTGAGCAATTAGGTCGCTTGTCTGAAAACTAATTTATTCCTTTTCTGCAGCGTACTCTTCATTCATTCGTCTTACTACTTCATCAGTAATATCCAAAGAATCATTCGCATATAATATTCCACCACCTCTTTGGTGGCCGAGAATGTATGTGTAGCCTTTTTCTTGATTATACTTTTCTATAAAATTTTCAATTCGCATAAATAACGAATCATTGTACAATATTCTATCCCTGTCAAATTCTTCTGCAGCTTCTTGTCTTTGGCGTTTTAGTTTTTCACTTTTAGAAAATAATTGTTCTTCCATTACGGCACGCTCTTGAGGGCTCATGGCCGGTGCTTTTTGCTGGTAGGCCTGTACTTCTTTTTCAAAAGAAGATTCTCTATAGTCAACCCTGCTTTGAATCTCTGTTCTTTTCTGTTCAAACAAATCTTCTAAATCTTTATAGTAGTCATACTTGTTCTGCAATGAATCAGAATTAACATATGCAATACCCGATGAGTCTAAAGAAGCGCTTGTGGTTTCTTCAGGTTCATCTGTATTAAAATGTTGGTACATTAAAAAGGCCACGGCTAAAGTGAGTATTACATTAAGTGCTAAAGATGCTTGTTTCATTGTTTGTTTTTTTGAGAGGCTAAATATAGCCAACTATTTTATATGCAATGATACCAATCCACTCATGTATTACAGTGGTCCATTTTATAAAGTTTTCGGCATCTGGAATTATTGTTTTATCGGGAGTATAAATATCTTCTCCGGAGCGCTGGTCAACGGGAAAAGGAGCTACCGACAAGTCTTGTTTTTTAAAACACATTAAACTTCTGCGCATATGAAAAGCTGATGTAATGAGCAGGAACTTGCCGTTTGGGTAATCTCTTTTTAAAATTTCTGTGGTGTATTTGGCATTTTCATGTGTGCTTCGCGATTCATTTTCTAGAATAATGTCATCAGCAGCTACACCTAATTGTTTCAGTGTTTCAAAAAGAAGCACAGCTTCTCGTTCTTCCGGTCGCATTAACTTACCCGAGCCACCACTAATTAAGATCTTTTTTATTTTATTTCTTTTATACAGCTCAACAGTGCTTAGAAAGCGATCAGAGTTTCTTCCGTACAAAGGTCTTTGCAATGGGCCATGGTAAAACTTAATAGTGCCACCCAGAATTATTCCAACATCATAATCATCACTTACAGCATCATAGGTTTGTGATGGCATTTCCCAAACACTCATTACCTTATTTGCAATAAAGGGATTGCTAAAAAGAAAAAATGTAATGGCAGTATAAATTAATAATCGCTTTCTCTTTCTTTTAAAAAATACCGCACCCAATAACAAAAATGCCACCCATGTAAATGGCATAATTAGAAAGTACAGTACTTTAGAAATAACAAAAAACATAAATTATTATATTAGGCTGTTGAGCAGCAGTTTATATCTTAATTTAAACGAGAGATTAAATATACTTTTGTTTTAATTTGTTAATTTTAAGGCATATTAATTTAATCAACAAAATACGGTTAAATGCAAGCTACTGAAGTATATAAGGCAAAGAATA
>JABDLV010000081.1 GCA_013001815.1 Bacteroidia bacterium | reverse complement strand
ATTAATTCATCAAAATTAAAAAGCGGTTTATATTTTATAGAAATCGTGCAAGGTGATGCAACTTATTTTAGAAAGCTTTTGATTCAACATTGAGGCCGTTTTTCTGCCATTTGGAAAATCCATTTATTCTGTGTATCTTTTTTGAAATGAGGGTTTTTAATTCCCTCCCTCCGCTAGTTTTAGCAATCCTAAAACATTGATTAATAATTAATTACAAGAATATAGATTCTTGTAGGCCTAAATACAGTTTTACTATGGATACAAATCATACATCGAAGAGCATGTTTCATTTATACGAAAGTGAAAATGGAAATATGCTTGCCGAAAAGCAGGTAACATACAAATCCTACTCGCTCCATAATTTTAGAAAAATACCTCAAGTGCAAAAATATTTGAGTGAGGAAACAATGTTTGAAATGGAAGTAGTAGGTAATGTGCTTCCTTTTAAAACAAACAATTATGTAGTTGATGAATTGATTAATTGGGATAATGTTCCCAATGATTCCATGTATGTACTTACATTTCCGCAAAAGGGAATGCTATTACCACACCATTATGAAAAAATGGCAACTGCACTAAAACAAGAATTGCCAAGAAACGAGATTAAGAAAATCGCAAATGAAATTCGTTTAGAATTAAATCCACATCCGGCCGGACAAAAAGAACACAATGTACCGGAGATTGATGGAGAAAAGCTTCCGGGTGTTCAGCACAAGTATAGAGAAACCTTATTATTCTTTCCTTCTCAGGGTCAGACTTGTCATGCATATTGTTCGTTTTGCTTTCGTTGGCCTCAGTTTGTGGCTTTAGATGAAATGAAGTTTGCTATGAAAGAAGTGGATTTATTGGTAAAATATCTGAAAGCTCATCCTGAAGTAAGTGATGTATTGTTTACAGGTGGTGATCCAATGATAATGAAAACCAAAATTTTAAAAACATATATAGAGCCACTTTTAGAAGTTGATAGTGTGAAAACGATTCGACTTGGTTCTAAGGCGCTAAGTTATTGGCCATATAAATTTACCACGGATGATGATTCGGTTGCTACGTTGCAATTATTAGAAAAGGTTGTAAAAGCGGGAAAGAATTTATCGTTTATGGCGCATGTTAATCATCCTGTAGAGTTGAGCACACCGGCTGTTAAAGAAGCAGTAAAAAATATTAGAAAAACGGGTGCACAGATTAGAACACAATCTCCAATACTTAAAAATATTAACGACTCTGCTGATGTATGGGCTGAGATGTGGAGAACACAGGTGGATATGAATATGATTCCTTACTATATGTTTGTAGTAAGAGATACCGGTGCACAGCATTATTTTGGTATTTCACTGGAAGAATCGTGGAATATTTTTAGAAATGCCTATCAAAAGGTTAGTGGAGTTTGCAGAACTGTGCGTGGGCCAAGCATGAGTGCAGGTCCCGGTAAGGTTCACATATTAGGTGTAACCGAAGTGAATAATGAAAAAGTATTTATGCTTCGTTTTATTCAAGGTAGAAACCCTGATTGGGTGCATAAGCCGTTTTTTGCGAAGTATGATGAAAATGCAACCTGGTTAGATGACTTAAAACCTGCTTTTAGCGAGAAGGAATTCTTTTATTCCAAAGAACTCCAAGAAATGTATGCCTAGGTTTAACAACTAATACAAACGAATCCCAACACTAGTTGGGATTTTTTTATGTTTGTACTTCAATGGTGGATTTAATCATTCTATTTTTTAGTATTGCCGCGTTGTTGATAGGAGCGCATTGGTTGGTTGATGGTGCTTCATCAATTGCGCAAAGATTGAATGTGTCTAACATGGTAATTGGCTTAACCGTAGTTTCATTCGGTACTTCAGCACCAGAGTTAGTTGTAAACATAGTAGCCTCCTTTACCGGTAGCACAGACTTAGCCATAGGAAACATACTGGGTAGCAATACTGCAAATATTTTATTAATTCTTGGTACATCAGCTTTGATTGGTGTTCTGCATGTACATGAAAAAGTAGTTTGGCGCGAAATACCCATTTCATTCATTGCTATTTTAATGCTTGCATTATTTGTTGGCAAAGTAATGTTGTATGATGCGGAAGTAGCTTATTTGGGTAGAATAGAAGGAATAGTATTCATTGCGTGTATGTGCGCCTTTTTAATTTACTCCTTTAGAAATAGTGCAGGTAATCATGGAACAACAGACGATGTACCGGTAAAAAAATTCTCTGTTGGAATTTCCTTAGTTTATTTCTTACTGGGATTGACACTATTAATTGTTGGCGGCAAGTTTGTAGTAGATAGTGGTACCAGTATTGCATTGAAGTTTGGTGTAGCAGAAAGTTTAATCGGAATTACCATTTTAGCAATTGGTACCTCCTTACCTGAGCTAGCCACCTCGGTAATCGCAGTATTAAAAAAGAACACAGACATTGCTATTGGTAATGCCGTGGGTTCAAATATTTTTAACATCTTTTTTGTGCTGGGTATTACTGCAGTGTTAAAACCAATACCCTTTAATAAAAGCATGCACATAGACATGTGGATGGCTTTACTTGCCGGCTTTTTAATATTCTTGTTTTTATTTGTGGGTAAGCGCCACCAATTAGGTTGGGGAAAAGGCGTATTTTTTCTGTTACTGTATGTCAGTTACATAGGTTTTCAGGTTTACCAGAATGTAGCTAATTAAAACTTAAGCTCTTCTACTTCTTTTTCTAAACGTATTACCGGGTAAAGCAAATGATTTTTTTCATAGTGCTCAGATCTTTTATAAATAAAGTCTAATTGTGCACCTGCATTGTCTGCAAAGTTTTGGTCGTTTTGCTTTAGTGCTTCCAGTTCTGCTTTTAATTCTGCGTTCTCGCTAAGTATCTTTTCTGCTGTAGCAT
>JABDLV010000074.1 GCA_013001815.1 Bacteroidia bacterium | reverse complement strand
TTTTGTTTGTTGGGTTGCAATTTCATTTGCACTAAGATCTACCCCATACAGTTCTTTAACCGCATTTACTACTTCTGATTTTATTTCTTCTTCAAACCACATACTTAATTTTTTAATCGGCCAATTACTTTCTGCAATATTTCGAACGTATTCTCAGCCATTAAATTTTCACTATCTAATGTTGGGTTTACTTCTGTAATTTCAAAACAACAGACTTTTTCGTTTTCTACAATATATGCACATAAGTTACCTGCTTCTTTCTCTGTAATGCCATCAGGCACAGGTGTTCCGGTACCTTTTGAAATAGCGGAATCCATTGAATCTACATCAAATGAGACATAAATCATGTCACACTCATCTAAATTATTAATAACAGAGCGGGCTACTTTGGTTGCACCGTTTTTTCTAACATCAGCAACCGAATAAACTTTTACTCCATTCTTTTTTATTAATTCCCTTTCCTGCTTCTCAAAATCCCTAAGTGCAATAAACACTATATCCTCGTAATTTATTTTAGGACTAATTCCACCAATATTTTTTAATTCCTCCCAGTGTGCAATTGTTTCCTTGGACGGCCTGTTTGATTTGTTTTTTTTGTTATCCTCTCCTAAGCAAGCCGCCAAAGGCATTCCATGCACATTACCGCTTGGTGTCGTGTAAGGAGTATGCAAATCCGCATGTGCATCTATCCAAACAACCCCTAATCGCATTTTTGGTTTGTAAGCTTTTATACCGGCAATTGTTGCAGCAGCAGAACTATGATCACCCGACAAAATAATAGGAAATGTATTTGTTCTTAAAACAGACTTAACTGCTGTTGCTATTCTCTTTTGCGTTTTTACAATTGAATCTACTCGTTTAGCATGTTTATAATGTTGCTCATGGAACAATGCATCATTTTCAGTTTTGACTTGAACTGATTTAATTTTATTGAATAAGTCACTTCCATAATCTAAGGCTGCAATTTTAATTGCATCAATCCCCATAGAAGCACCTCTTGTACCTGCTCCAATTTCAGAATCCACTTCAACAAACTTTATTTTTTTACTCATTTCTAAAATTTAAAATGCAAATATGAAAACATTAATCTGATTAACAGTTCTATAAAGAGGTATATTCAGAAGAATGCTAGTCACACACAAGTGCATAATTATATCTATTTGATTAACAATTATTTACAAATCTAAGTGGTTTAGATTAAGCCATTGCACCACATGTGTCTTTACTGGAATATAGAATTACTGTAAATTCGGTGATTAGAAATAAACCTAAAACCTAAAGCTATGCTAGCGCAAATTGTTGAAAGTCAATATTCTGAACTAATTGACCAATCATTTGAGTTCCCTCAGGGGGATTTTTACACGGAAAACGGGGAATTGCACTTCCATGGAATACCCATAATGGACATCATTAAGCAATATGGAACGCCATTAAAGTTGACCTACCTGCCGCAGATTAGCAATCAAATTCAAAAAGCAAAGACATGGTTTAATGTGGCCATGGCCAAAGCGAATTACCAGGGTAAGTACCAATATTGCTATTGCACGAAAAGCTCACATTTTTCTTTTGTGCTGGAAGAGGCAATCAAAAATGACATTCACTTAGAAACCAGTTCTGAGTTTGATATTTCTATCATTCAAAATTTGATAAAAGAGAAGAAAATTAACAGAGACATTTATGTGATTTGTAATGGCTACAAAAAAATAAAATATAAAAAACAGATTGTTGATTTAATAAAAGATGGCTTTACAAATGTAATTCCCATTATAGACCACAAAGAAGAATTAGAATACTATGAGAATGCAAAACTACCCAAGCAAAAAGTTGGGATTCGAATTGCAGCAGAGGAAGAACCGAATTTTGAGTTTTATACTTCAAGGCTTGGAATACGGTACAGTGAGATTCTAGACTTCTATAAAAGCAGACTAAAAGACAGCCCAAGGTTTGAATTAAAGATGTTGCACTTCTTTATAAACACCGGAATAGAAGATACCGCCTATTACTGGACTGAATTACTGAAGTGCATTAATGTGTATTGTGAACTAAGGAAGATTTGTCCAACACTTGACTCTATGGACATTGGTGGCGGGTTTCCAATTCGTAATTCATTAGGATTTGAATACGATTACCAGTACATGGCTGATGAAATTATATTGAAAATAAAATCTGTTTGCGAACAAGAAGGTGTACCTGAACCTGATATTTTTACTGAGTTTGGGAAATTTACCGTTGGTGAAAGCGGTGCCGTACTG
>JABDLV010000071.1 GCA_013001815.1 Bacteroidia bacterium | reverse complement strand
TTATCTATTGGAAATTGTAGTGACTCATTAGAAAATTTAGGGGCTGGTAACTATGGAGTACTTATAACGGATGCAAATGGTTGCACGGCAACTTGTACAGTTACATTGGGAGAGCCAAGCTTATTGAGTTGTTCTACACAAGGAGTCGATCCATTATGCAACGGTGGAGATGACGGTTCAGCTACAGCGTTTGCATTTGGTGGTTTGGGAGGTGGTAACCAACCAATTGGAGGACCAAGTACGGTTTATACATACATGTGGAGTGATGGACAAACAAGCTCTACTGCAATTGGATTATCGGCAGGTACATACACGGTGACAGTGTCAGATGCAAATAGTTGTACAAGTACATGTACAGTAATTTTAGGAGAACCAACAGCAATACAAATTAGTTTAGCACCAATAAATTCAACTTGTGGATTTGCTAATGGAGCAGTAAGTGCAACAGTGAATGGCGGCACACCTGGATATACATACGAATGGAGCAATGGAGCAAGTACTCAAAATGTAAATGGTCTTCTTTCTGGCATATATACACTTGTAGTTACTGATGCGAATGGTTGTAAAGATTCTTCCACGGCATTTGTTGGTGATGTTGGCGGACCAAGTGTAAGTGCTACGGGAAGTAATCCGCTGTGTAATGGAGATAGCACAGGAACGGTAACTGCTTTTGCAACTGGAGGAACACCAGGTTATTCTTATGTATGGAGTGATGGCCAAAGCACACAATCAGCAATAGGCTTACCAGCCGGGACTTATACGGTGACTGTTTTCGATGCAAATCAATGTCAAGCATCTACATCAGTAACTATAGTTGATCCTCCGGTATTAAGTTGTACCGTTACAGGAACAAACCCATTGTGTTATGATGGAGCAGATGGAACAGCATTGGCTGTTGCAACCGGTGGTTCAGATGGTGCAGTGCCGGTCATAGCTGGCTTAACATACTATTACAATTGGAGTAATGGTCAAACCAATGCACTGGCAACAGGACTGAGTGCAGGAACATACACCGTTACCGTTTCTGATGATAATCAATGTACAAGTACTTGCAGTGTAACCCTAGCGGAACCACCGGAAATGATACTTACCAAGACCGACACATTCTGTTTTATAGAATTTGGCCTTGATGCGTACCAGCATGGTGAAGAATTAACATCTATTTCTGCAGGTGATGTAACAGTTACCATTACGGCAGATGCAAATCAGCAAAAACCGGATAATGTAATTGTATTTAATTCTGATTTGAGTGGCACACCCGATGCAGATTTAGAGGTAGACTTAGGCAATCTTATGATATTGCCGGATAATATGACAGATGCTAATGGCGATTTTATTGTTGATGTTCCAAACGATAATCAGTTTGGTGGTACAATCACATTAGATTTTAGTGACAATGTGAAAGTGGTATCATTTAAATTTGTTGACGAAGATGATCCGGCTCCTTCATACGCTCGTGCTTATGATGCAGCTAACAATTTAATCAGTACAGTAGTTATTAATAATGGTGGAAATGGTTCAGTGCAAGTAATAGCCATGAATGCAGATAATGTAAGGAAGCTAGAATTTGAACTTGGAGGTTCAGGTGGTATTGCTGATTTGCAGTTAGAATGTCCATCTTCTGTTGGGCAAGCTTCTACCGGTTCAATTGACTTAACAGTTAATGGTGGAACTCCAGGTTATTCATATGTATGGAGTAATGGTGCAAGTACACAGGATATAAGCAATGTGCCTGCTGGTTTTTATACCGTTACTGTTACCGAT
This sequence comes from Bacteroidia bacterium, assembly GCA_013001815.1. Taxonomy (GTDB): domain Bacteria; phylum Bacteroidota; class Bacteroidia; order AKYH767-A; family OLB10; genus JABDLV01. The sequence continues at coordinate 4,579 of JABDLV010000071.1, read as the reverse complement.
GCTAATAATTGTAGTAAAACGTGTTCAACTTTACTATCCTCTCCAAACCAACCTATAGCTTCTTGTCAAGTAACAAGAGAATTGGTTTGTAATGGAGATACAGATGCAGAGATTACTGCCACTGTTATTGGAGGACAAGCACCATATAGTATACTATGGTCTACCGGTGCTACAAGCAATACAATTACAAATTGTACAGCAGGTGCATATGCATTAACCATTACCGATGCAAATGGGTTTGTGTTTTCTGAATCCATGATACTTGGAGAGCCGGAGGTCATTGATAATTCAGTAAGTGCCCCGGGCGGTACCACCATTTGTTATGGTTCTAGCGCATTACTGGAAACTGTAAATGAACCAGGTTGCACGTATCAATGGTTTAAATACAATAACCCGATACCTGGTGCAACAAATTCATCAATTATAGTATCGGCTAAAGCCAAATATAAAGTTGAAATCACTAACCAAACAGGGTGTATAAGAACTTCACCGTTCATTACAATTGATAAATTTCAGAACCCCACTGCGGTTATAACTTCAGGTGGATCAACTTCTTTCTGTCCTGGTAAATCATTAATGCTAACTGCAAATACTGCTGCCGGGTATACTTACGAGTGGAAGCGCAGAGGAAAAGTGGTGAGTACATCTAACAATACTTACGAAGCTGTGAAACCGGGTAAACATAAAGTTGTAGTTACCGATGCAAATGGTTGTGTCAAGGCTTCTAATATTATAGATGTAACAAGGTATCCGCGTCCTAATGTTGTATTAGACGAGTTAGGTCCGGTAGATATTTGTCAGGGTAGTTCTATTACTTTAAATGCAGTACCAAGTGTGGGTCCTGCTCCATATACGTATAAGTGGTATAGGTTTAGTAATGAAATACCGGGTGCAACTTCAAGTAACTATAATACTTCGCTTTGGGGAGGATACAAAGTACGAATAGAGGATGCAAACGGTTGTTCCGATAAATCGGGAAAAACAAATGTTAATTTAATCAACTGTGCCCCAAGAACACTGAGCCCTAAGCTCAATGTGAGTATTTATCCTAATCCATTTACTCATGAGATAAATATTAATATACTGGGTAAAGAAGATCAATCATTGCGTGTTGCCATTTATAATGTACTTGGTAATGTAGTTTACGAAAAAGATATTGCGGATATTTATTCTTTAGACAGAATAAATTTAGGCGGTGTAGAAAGTGGAATGTACTTACTGGAAGTAAGACAAGGTGATGAAGTGCAACATGTGAAGATTAACAAATTGAAATAATAATTGATTAATCATCAATAGAAAAAGGCCTTGCTTATGCAGGGCCTTTTTTGCTTTTTATCATATGCAGCATATTCACTTCCATTTGAGTTAATGCTCGGCTTCTGCCGCGCGGCAAGTCTTTTTTATTAAGACCTGCAAAATAAATTCTATCTAGTTTAACTACTGTATAATCTAAATGCTCGAATATTCTTCTAATAATTCTATTCTTGCCGGAGTGCAGCGTAAGTATTAATTTCTTTTTGTTCAGTTTTTCTCCATCAAAATGAATAGAATCTACTGTTGCAAAACCATCTTCTAATTCTAATCCTTCTTTTATTTTATCCAGGTCACTTACTTTTAAATTTTTGTTTAAATCTACGGTGTACATTTTTTGAATTTCACTGGATGGATGAGTCAATTTTTTAGCGGTATCTCCATCATTGGTAAAAAGCAACAAACCGGTTGTCATTCTATCTAATCTGCCCACCGGATAGATTCGTTCTTTGCAGACATTTGCCATCAGGTGCATTACTGTTTTTCTTTCTTTAGGATCTTTTGTGGTTGTAATGTAGTTTTTGGGCTTATTTAATAAAAAGTAAACATGGTTTTGTGTTTTTAATGGCTTGCCATTAAAAGAAATTTTATCCTTTATAGAAACTTTTGTGCCAAGCTCACTAATAACTTTTCCGTTTACTTTTATTTTGCCTTGCTCAATTAATTTATCTGCTTCTCTTCTAGAGCATAAACCGGTATTTGCAACATACTTGTTCAATCTAATTTCATCCGTAGGTTTTTTTACAGGAGCACTTTCTTTTTTTGTTGCAGTGCTTTTTCCTTTTTTTGAAACACCTCTAGCGGAAAACGATTTCTTTTTACTAGAAAACGTTTTCTTCGTCCTCGGATTAGTACTCCCCTTTTTTGTTGATTTAGGTTTTCTCATTTTATTTAATCATCCATTTCACTTGCAAATGGATAGAAAGCATTTTCAATATGGTTTATTTTAGTTGAACTTCCTGAACTTATAATATAAATCACATCAAAGCGTACTTCATTTTCTAAATCATGCTCAAGAATATATGCTTGCGCTGCATTCGTAAGCATTTTCATTTTGTTGTTGGTTATTGAGTCACCCGGTTCAGCAAATAACTCAGTGCTTCGTGTTTTTACTTCTACAATAATTATCCAGTTGTCTTTTTTGGCAATGATATCTACTTCGGCACGTTTGTATCTCCAATTTTGTTCAAGAACTTTGTAGTTGTTTTCCAAAAGAAATTGCAGTGCCAGCTTTTCTCCTTTTATTCCCAATTTATTATGCTCTGCCATAAGAAAATGTTAATGTGGTTTTGTCAGCAACCTCTAATGTAACTTCATCTCCAAGGATTAGCGCATTGTTTCTTTTAATGTGACCGGCCTCAAAATCGAATGCAATTGGGTAGTCAAATTCTTCAACATGTTCCAGAATAATTTGTTCTGCGGTCTTTCCAAACTTTATTTCATTGTCTCTCATATCACTTATTCCACCAACAATTAATCCCGATAACTTGTTCAGTTTTCCGTTTCTCTTCAAGTTCATCATCATTCTATCAATATGGTAAAGGTACTCGTCTAAATCTTCTATAAATAATATTTTACCATTAGTATTTATATCACTTGGAGAACCCAAAAGGGAATATAACATAGAGAGGTTGCCCCCAACAAGTTGGGCGGTTGCTTTACCTGCTTTGTTTTTGTGATTGCTTTCCAGTTGGAATGAAACAGGATTTCCCAATAAAACAGATTGCACACTTTCTAAATAATTTGATTCATCATTTTGAAACGTAATTCCCATTGGCCCATGCAATGTGCATATATTATGGTGCGAATGAACATGTGAATGAAAAACAGTTATATCACTAAAACCAATTAGCCATTTGGGATTCTTATTGAAGTTAGTCCAATTAATTCCGTCAACAATTCTAACACTTCCATAACCACCTCGCGCAAACAGAATTGCTCTAACACTATCATCATTTAAAGCCTCTTGCAAATCTGCTAATCGCTCTTCATCTGTTCCCGCAAATTGATTTTTTTCTTTAAACAGGTTTTTCCCATACACAGGTGAAAAGCCCCAGCTTTCCAATACTTTGAAGGCAGGTTGTATTTCTTCTGCACGAACCTTTCTTGCGCTAGCAACAATGGCTATTTTATCTCCAGATTTTAAAGGGCTAGGGTATCGATTCATCCTATCTAGTTTGCTATCTTTAGCGCAATTTAATAATAAGATCTATCTGCAATTGGAACCCAAAAGATATTTAATCACTTCTGCTTTGCCTTATGCAAATGGCCCATTGCACATAGGACATATTGCCGGTGCGTATTTGCCGGCAGATATCTATGTGAGGTATTTGCGCCTGAAGGGAAAAGATGTAAAGTTTATTTGCGGAAGTGATGAACATGGTGTTCCCATTACATTGCGAGCGCGAAATGAAAACATCTCCCCTCAAAAAATTGTAGATAAATACCATAAAATGATTAAAAAGTCATTTGAAGAATTTGGCATCTCATTTGACATTTATCATCGTACTTCGGATAAACTACACCACAAAACAGCCTCGGAATTTTTTGAGAAGCTTTATAGGGATGGAGTATTTGTGGAGAAAGAAAGCGAGCAGTTTTATGACGAATCGGCAAAAATGTTTTTGGCAGACAGATACATTGCCGGTACTTGCCCAAATTGCGGCAATGAAAATGCTTATGGTGATCAGTGTGAAAAATGTGGAACTAGTTTATCGCCAAAAGAATTAATCAATCCACGTTCTCAATTAAGTGGCAACAAACCGGTTCTTAAATCAACCAAGCACTGGTACCTTCCTTTAGACAAAATGCAAAATGAATGGTTGCAAGAATGGGTATACTCTCATAAAGGCGATTGGAAGAATAATGTTTTCGGTCAGTGCAAATCATGGCTAGAAAATGGATTGAAACCAAGAGCGGTAACACGTGATTTAGATTGGGGTGTACCTGTGCCGGTTAAGGATGCAGAAGGAAAAGTGCTATATGTCTGGTTTGATGCACCAATTGGATATGTATCTGCAACTCGTGCCCTAACAGATAATTGGAAAGATTACTGGCAAAGTGAAAACAGTAAATTAATTCACTTTATTGGCAAGGACAATATTGTTTTTCATTGTTTAATATTTCCTGCAATGTTAAAGGTGCATGGAGATTATATTTTGCCTGATAATGTTCCTGCAAATGAATTTCTAAATTTGGAAGGAGATAAAATTTCAACTTCAAGAAACTGGGCAGTTTGGTTGCATGAATATTTAGTTGATTTTAAAGA
>JABDLV010000045.1 GCA_013001815.1 Bacteroidia bacterium | reverse complement strand
CTGTTTAGCCACCACAAAAACCCGTAAGAACTATTAAGATTTTGAGAAGTAGTAATCATGTCATTTAAGTAAGCTTGATCATGCATCACCGTGTCTGTATCCCAAACACCATTATTTAACATAAGTAAACCAAAGCGTGCCATGTCTCTTGGAGTGCTCCAATAGATATTATTGTATCCTAGCTTTATCCAAAGTCCTGACATACCTGTTTGTGCTTCAATGGTATTGTTGGTCCACTGATTATAGGTTGTGCCAACTGCATTTGCTACTACTTGTTCAACCAAAGTATAGGGAGCATTATGGTAAGCCCATCTGGTTCCCGCATCTGCTTCATAAAATAAACACGTATCATCTATACAATCAGAATTACCTCCCCAGGTATCATCTAAACCAGTAGTCATGGTAAGTTGATTAAGAATGGTAATTTTTTCTTCTTCTGCTGGGCTGCAGGAAGTCCAACCTAATCCTAAATAATCTGAGGTGGTATCAGTAATGCTTAAATAATTTTGTTCTTGTGCCAAACCGGTAAGAAATGCAGTTAGGCTTTTGCCTGCACTAGCCCAATACCATAAATTGTTTTGATTAAAATTATCATAGTAGTGTTCTATTACTATTTTTCCGTCCTGCAATACAAGAAATGCCTTTGTGTTTTCATTCTCTAAAAATTGAATCAGAGTATCAATTTTAGCAGGGCACCAACCTAGTTGAAGCGGGGAAATTGTATCCCACGTATTGCCTGTAGTGGGAGGAAAGTATAAATTTTGTGCCGTAGAAATTTGACATGAAAAGCATACAGCAATGATTAAAAGCAGATTTTTCATTTGGCTAATTTATACAAGTTAAACTACTCAATTTGAAATAGGTTTAATCCCTTTATAGAATATTATTCCTTTATTAAGCGAACAACATGATTGGCATTAGCAATCTGAAACATATAAACTCCATTATCCAACCTACTTATATCTAATTGAGAATTTTCAGCCTCAATAATTCCTTTCATTACCTCTGTTCCTAAGAGATTGTAAATTTTATATTCCTTATAAATGAGTCCATCATTGACTTGAAGCTGAATGCTACTACTTGCTGGATTAGGATAAATAGAGAAAGGGTTACTTTCTGAAATAGATCCTATGCTGGTATTATTAATAACAGTAAGCAAAGCAGTTTCTGAAATTTCTGTGCAGTTTCCTGAAGTAATTATGCATCTATACTGGTTGTTGTCTTGCGATAGCGTTACGCCATTGATGTTTAGCGTGTCATCTGTCGCACCACTGTACTGACCACCATTTGTTATATCAGCAAAGCCGGTACCTGAGTCTTCTTGCCATTGGTACGTTGCTAATGTATCTGATGCCATGGCAATATATTGTGCATTTAAATTCATGTTTACTGATTGACTGTCTGGTTGTGTTGTAAATGCCAGTGTGCAGCTTGAATATAAATTTGCAATTTCATTTGGGTTCAGAACTCTGTTCCAAATGCCAATATCATCTAATGATCCTTCATAATAATTACCGGAAACACCTCTACCGATGTACAATGGTAAAATAACACTGGCTGCACCGGTGTATGGGTAGGTTGCAGTTACTTGAAAAACCCCATTTTTATATAGGTTCATAGTTTTGTTGTCATAAGTGGCAACATAATGATCCCATGTATTAAGCGTAAGGGATGTAGTTGCCCAGGTCCATGCAGACTGTTGCTGGTTTGTTCCAAACTTCACATCATTTGCACCTTGTATAAGAGAAATAAAGTTTCCTGCTGCAGTTGTTCCGGTCATCATAAAAACACCTATATCGGTGTTGGGTTTATTAATCCAAACAGAATAGGTAAAAGTGCCGGTTTCACTAAACGCATAGCTTGGTGCGGCAACTTGCATGTATTGATTGCTACCGTTAAAGCTAGCGGCAGAATTAGGATTTCCATTTCTATCCATTACAAAAGTAGCTCCAAGGTTATTTGCATTATTAGCATTTACGCTTTCATCGTTACCATTACCATTAAAGTTATACCAGGCATTAAGACCATTAGTAGGAACATTACTGGGTATTTGGGCGTAACTATTGTTAACTGCAAATATGAAAAGTAAACTAAAAATTGTGTAGAGAAATTTCATGATATTATTTTTTAAGATTGTACTGAAAGATAGGCAATCCAAAAATTTATCACAAAGTCAATTCCATGTATATGTCGCATCGTTCATAATCCGTTTCGGGAGAACCTAAGTCAATAAACCCATATTTTTCATACAGATGTATGGCGTTTTCTAATTTTCTATTTGAGAGAATAATAATTTTGTCTGCGTTAAGTTGTTTTGCTTTAGCTATGCAGGCATCCATTAAACGGTGGCCAAGTCTTTTTCCTCTCATATCTTTATGTACACTCATTTTTGCCAGCTCATACACATTGTTTCCTTCATTAATGAGTGCAATGGTGCCAACTATTTTGTTTTCAAACTTAGCCAATAGAATTGCCCCACCCTGGTCAATGATTTTTTCTTGTGGATTATCCAAATAGTTTTGGTCTATACTTTCAATCTTAAAAAAGTGGGCGATCCATTCATAGTTTAAATCTGCAAAGTCCTTTGCATATTTATTCTCAAATTCTATGATTTGTGTGTTATCCAAGGACAATATTTGAAAGAAATATAATGAATATGGAATATCTGAATCTAATCCGTCAGCTTTACAAATTTTTGAGAACTACTCAATGTTCCTTGTTCTAGTTTTATAAAATAAACGCCATCACTTAATTTAGAAATATCAATTTGTTTTGTATTGTAATGCTTGTCCACGGATTTTCCTTTTGTATTAAATAGTGTTACCGTGTAATCTTTGTTTTCCGGGTTGTGAAATGTTAATTGAATATTGTCAGTGCCAGGATTAGGAAAAACTTCAAATTGCAATGCATTTTCATTTTCATTTATTCCAACTCCATTATAAAACATTAAGAAAGTACTGCTAACCCAACCGGTTAATTGACTACAATTATCGGTTAAGTATATTTCTCTCCAAGTGCCACCTCCAACAGTCTGCACGTTTCCGGTAGTTGCAAATCGTTGACCGTCCCAAATTTTTGCATTAGCACCATTAATGGTTACATGTCCTGCAACCGGTGCTGGCCTAACAAATAATCCAGAAGTATCAGTGTTGATTACTTCCACATAAGCTGATGCTGGTTCCGGCACAATATCGCACAGAGCAGATAAACCACCACAAATGTATCCTGAAGTGTCTGTATGTTGAGATACTGATGGAATACTAACTCGTTGCCAAATGCCACAATTGCTACTTAAGGTTTCAGATGAAACCAATTTTTGACCGGGCGATAAACTGGTAATTGGTGCGCCACTAAAACAGGTATCCGTTGCTATGTTTAAGTTTAAGCCACCTATATTAGCAATGGGAAAAGGTGGATTTTGTGCAAATACTTGAACTTGAAATAATAAAAAAGCCAGAAAAAGAATTGTTCTTAACATGTCATTTATTTTTAATGGATAAAAATACGAAAGCTCCCATAAACTTTTATTGAATAATAATTTGCTTTGTAATAGTTTGGTCATTTATTTGAACATGTATAATATAATTTCCAATTGTTAACTCGGTAAAATCAAGAGCCTGAGACTTTTTAGTATATATATATTCTTGAGTTAATATTTTTCGGCCATTCATGTCAAAAACCAGAACAGAATAGGGTTCGCCTTTTGAAATATTTTCTAATTGAAGTTGAATTTGTCCATTGCTTGGGTTTGGATTAATGGTGCAAATAATTGGTGTTGAGTTTACATTATCAATTCCTGTAGGGAAAACTGCAATAGAATAACAAATGGTATCCATGCAACCGGTAGCACTTGTAACAATTAAACAAACATTATATGTTCCCTGGCTACTATACTTATGCGTTGGATTAGCAAGAGTAGATGTATCTCCATCTCCAAAATCCCAATACCATTGTGTTACATTTCCGCTAGAAGTATCCATAAAGATTATAGAATCCCAGGCACTTGAACTGATATAAGAAAACCCGGCATTACAAGGAGGTGGTGCGGAACATGGGCCGCTGAAGTTTGTAACACCACAAGATGTTGGAAGAGTAGGATGCGAATCTGCAAATAGAGAGGAAACAACAAAGCAAAAAGTATCGCCAGCCATTACGACAACCGTATCGGTTCCGGCACCTGTACCCCATGGCGGAGGATTTACAGATGTAAGTGTGGTTGCATTTCCATTAATGCAATATCCAAATGGCTCGGTTAAAAAAGTAGAAAGATTTCCCCCGGACCAACTCCAGTCGAATATCAATTGACCTGAAAATGGAATGACAATACAAGAGCTTACATTGCCTTGTCCACCAGTGCTACAGTCTAACACTGTACCTGCTCCATTACCGGTGCCATCTGTATCTGCCAATAATGACATCCCGCCAGTTTGAATAAACACAGTACCATTCGTGTTGGTTGTGTTGGCTGTCCAGTTTGAACCACCATAGCATCCATTAAACTGAGCGCTACAATTATGATTTAGAGATAATATACAGAGAATTAGGGCACTGCAAATTGTAAGAGTTTTAATTTTCATGATTATACTTTTATCGTATTGACTTGCTATTGATTCAGCTAGAACTTTTTTAGATAAATGCGAGCTCTTCTTTTATAAAATCTTTGCTTCCTTCAGGACCGGTAAGCTCCAGCCAGATTTCCGATTTATCACCACTAATAGAAAGCCCAAAAATAAAAAAGCCGCAACATTGTCTTTCTGTTTTAATAAACTCGGTGAGTTCATCTACGATTTCATCCGTGCCTGGAAACTTAAATGCATAGCCGTTTTCTAACTCTTTAGTTTCGATAATTTGTTTCTGCAAACTGGCAATTACCGTTTCTTGTCTTTCTTGTAATTCTGGTGAAGATAGACCACACATTAATTCAGTGACCTTGTTTTTTGCTTTAGTAATGGTCTCACTAGGTAGCTTTTTCTGATTGCACGCACATGCAAAGCAAAGCATACCACACAGAAGGAACTGAATAAAATATTTTAATTTTTGCATGAATGTGCTTTTATGCAAGATACTAATAATTACAGGCAGAATATATGGATTGATATTATAGTGAGGCTATCAGAAATTATTGACAAGAGTGAATGAGCTGGTCATCTAAATATTTTGTACATTTATTTTAACAATAATTAATTTTTTAATCCTTTTGAACAAACTGATAT
>JABDLV010000042.1 GCA_013001815.1 Bacteroidia bacterium | reverse complement strand
CAATAAAGCTTTTAATCTCATTGGCTATTTCACAAAGCTTGGGTTCAATAACAATATCTTTATCGTAAATACCATGCACTGCACTCGCTCCTGCAGGTATTGGCATTTCCGGGTTCACTCTCTTGGTTAATGTTTCACGGTTTCCGTCCTCCATTAACTTTATAACAGAAATTTCTACAATTCTATCTGTACCAATATTAATACCGGTAGTTTCTAAATCTAAAAATGCAATGGGTTTATTTAATTTTAATTTCATACAATTCAGTTATGGCACCATTTGAAATTTAATGTTGTTCACTTTCATTTTCATTTCCTCACCAACAACAAAGCTATCATTAAACTGACCAAGCTTTCTTGTTTTAAACAATACTTCATAGCTGCCGGGTTTTAAAAATGCAATAAATTTTCCGCTAGAGGAATTGGTAACCGTATTAGCAACCATTTTACCCGTTTCTTTATCTGTGATTAATATTCTAGTCGATTTAGATGGAGTTCCACCGGGAGCCAAAACCAAGCCTTTTACTACAGCAATATTTGTTGTAGCATAAGGCTTTTCAAAATTTACTTCATAAATATCTGTGCTTCCTTTAGTGTCTTCTCTTACTGCAGAAACATAGGCTTTTTTACCATCAGCTGTTGGAGCGAAATATAAATTGTCATAGGCATTGTTAATCGGGTAACCCAAATTCTCCGGCACCGACCAGCCAACTTTTGGGTCTGCTAAATAGGTTTTAAAAATATCTGCGCCACCCATGCTCTTATGTCCATCAGAGCTAAAAAACAAAGTCTTACTGTCTATATGAATTATTGGATTGTCTTCATCAAAAGGTGTATTCACTTTTGGTCCTAAGTTTTTAGGTTCGCCAAACGCTCCGGTCTCACTAATGCTGCACATATATAAATCCATCCCGCCTTGTCCTCCTTTTCTATCCGAAGAAAAAATTAACCACTTACCATTTGGGGATATGGTTGCACCTGTTTCCATTTGCTTGGTTTGAAAATCATTTGATAATACTCTGCTTTTCTGCCAGGTCTTTCCTCTTAACTCTGAAAAATAAATGTCACCAACACTTTGTGTACCATCTCGCATAAAGTACAAACGCTCACCATCAGGTGAAAGACAAATGACTTCTTCATAATCGGGTGTATTAACATTTATACCAATGTTGCGTACTTTTTTACTTGCCGTTGTTTTTATTACCGACATATAAACATCAGTAGTATACTCACCGGTATAATCCTGTAAAAATCCATTATTTGTATTTCGCTTAGATGAAAACACCATCAAAGAATCATCTGCAGCTATTCTAGGTCCAAATTCAGAGTACTTGGTATTAATTTTAGGGCCCATATTTTTAAACGTAACCTGATTGGGTGCAGACTTAAACTCTTTTCCGTTCATTATCCACTCCATTTGCCTATCTATTCCAAGTGCTTCAACTTCCTTTTCATTTAACGTTGCCTTGTGTTCTTCTAACAATTGTATGGCCTTATCTGCGTTACCTGCATACATATTCGCTAAAGCCAAATGGTAGTTGAAGTCATCTGGCTTTTTGCTCATTTCATTTGCTACCGTTAAGTATTCAATAGCTTTTGCTCTATCTGCATTAGCAAACAAACAAGACACACCTGCTTTATAATTAAAATTGCCATTACCCGGCTTGCTCGTTACTAGTTGCAAATAAATTGGCCAGGCAGCCTGGTACTCTTTCTTTTTAAACAAACCATCTGCCTCTTTGCTTTTTTCTTTAATCTGCGTTTCAGATAATTTAACAGTTCGTTTCCTAGTTTGAGCATCGCTGCAAACGGCACAAAAAATAAATATTAAAAGGAGTGATACAAATTTGTTCCTTGGCATGAACAATAATAATCTCATTGTCGCAATCAGTTTAGGGGATTATACATTAAATAAAAATAGTTCTTAAATGGTTTGGTTTACATCAAACTGCTCTAAGTAATCAGCAACTCTTCTAACGAAGCTACCACCAAGCGCACCATCAATTACACGATGGTCGTAGGCATGTGATAAAAACATCATATGTCTTATTCCAATGGCATCACCATTTGGAGTTTCAACAACCGCAGGCTTTTTACGTATAGCACCCACGGCCATTATAGCTGCTTGTGGTTGGTTAATAATAGGTGTTCCCATTACATTACCAAACGTTCCAACATTGGTTACAGTATATGTTCCGTCCTGAATTTCATCCGGTTTTAACTTTCCATCTCTTGCACGGCCGGCAAGATCGTTTACTGTTTGAGTTAATCCCAGTAAATTCATGCGGTCTGCATTCTTAATTACCGGTACAATTAAATTTCCGCTTGGCAAGGCAGCAGCCATACCAATATTGATGAAGTTCTTCTTTAATATTTTATCTCCATCCACTGAAACATTGATTAAAGGAAAATCCTTTATAGCCTTTACAATGGCCTCAATAAAAATTGGCGTGTAAGTGATTTTCTGTTTTTCGCGCTGTTGAAAATCCTTCTTTACTTTATTTCTCCAATTAACAATATTGGTTACATCTGCTTCAACGTATGAAGTAACGTGCGGAGAAGTTTGTTTACTCATTACCATATGCTCTGCAATTAATTTGCGCATACGGTCCATTTCAATAATTTCAACTTCACCATTGCTAATAAAACTGCTTGGTGTTACAAGTGGTTGTTTACTTGCTGATGGTGTTACCACTCCGTTTGTAGCTGGTGCCGGAGCTGCTGTTGGTTCAGGAGGTGGTGCCGTAACTGCTCCACTTGCCTTTTGAGTAATGTAACCTAATATATCTTTCTTTGTAACTCGTCCCTGTGCCCCTGTTCCACTCAATGCATCCAGTTCATTCACTGTAATGCCTTCTTTTTGTGCAATATTTCTTACTAATGGAGAATAAAAACGGTGTCCGTTACTATGACGTGGAATTTCTGTTGCTTCAGGTACATATGGAACAGGTTCTGCCACTGCTGCAGTTGCCACAGGTTGTGGTGCAACCGGTTGAGGTGTAGGTGCTGGTGCCGCTGCTGGTTCTGCTGCGGGTGCAGGTGCACTTGGTTTAGAACCGGTGGCAGCCGAATCAGATTCTATCATCGCAATAATTTCGCCAACCTTTACTACATCACCTTCTTTAAAATTTAATTTACTTAATACGCCTTCTACCGGAGATGGTACTTCAGAATCTACCTTATCTGTAGCAATCTCCAATACCATTTCATCTGCCTCTACCTTTTCTCCTTCACTCTTTAACCATTTAATAATAGTAGCCTCTGCCACACTCTCGCCCATTTTAGGCATTATCATTTCAACTAGCGCCATATTTTTTATCTTAAATTTACTCGTTCTTCGTAGGGGCAAAATTAAAAATTTAATCCTATCGGTAGAATATTAATTTTGGTTTTAATGGGAATCATTTATCTCATAAATCATTGATTTACAACACATATGGAATCATTTATTCAAAAAGTTGCCGGACATTTATGGGAGGAAGGAAGAAATGATTATTCCAATCTATGTGTAGTATTTCCTACAAAGCGCGCCTGCCTTGCTTTTCGGGCTCAGTTTTCAAAAAAAATAGACAATCCGGTGTGGGGCCCGGAGGTTTTAGCCATAAATGACCTTATTGAGCAATGGGAAGATGTAGAAGTAGCGGATGAACTCAATTTAATTTTTGAGCTGTATCACTGCATTCTAAAATATGACCCTGAATTGAGCTTTGAACAATTTTATAATAGAGGGAAAATATTGCTCAGTGATTTTGAGGAGGTAGATAAAAACATTGTTGATGCTCAAGCACTTTTTAAAAATCTATATGATTTAAAAGAAATAGATTCATTCTTTTATGAAGATGATGAACAGAGTGAAGCAATCAGAACTTTTTGGAAATCCTTTACTCCAAATAATCCAACTGAATTACAACAACGCTTTTTAGATTTCTGGAAAATAATTCCCAAGCTCTATGATGATTTTAATCAAGCATTAAAAGAAAAAGGCGTCACCACATCGGCTAAGTGTTACAGAAACATTGCTGAGCAAGCCAAAAACAAAAAATTAAAACTGCACTATGATAAATATGTATTTGCAGGATTTTATGCTTTTCTAGATTCGGAATTAATGATTACCGATTATTTGGTCAAAGAAAAAAAGGCCGAATTATTATGGGACACGGATGCATATTATGTGGATGATGAATATCAGGAAGCCGGACTTAAAATCAGAAAAAACAATAACAATTCATATAACTGGAAATTCAATTATTTTCATGAAGAAAAAAGAGACATCAAGATAACTGCCGTATCGCATGCACGGGCTCAAGCCAGTTATGTCGGTACTTTGCTTGAATCATACAACAAAAACAAAACATACAATCTGCAAAAAACAGCGGTTGTTCTTTGCGATGAAAATTCTCTTTCTCCCCTACTTTATTCTTTGCCGGCAAGCTTAAATAATGCAAACATTACAATGGGTTATCCATTTGGTAAAAGCTTGGCATACGACCTAATATTCTTGCTTTATAAACTCTATTACGACTACAACAAAAATGAGGGAAAAAGCTTCTACTATAAAAATGTAATTCCACTTCTTAAACTACCTATAGTAAACCTGTTTAATGCTGATGGCATTAGCCATGCACTAAATGGATTGGAAAAAAACAATGTTACTCACTTATCTATAAAATCAATTAAGGAAAACAATAACCTGAGCCGAATTGCCTTTTTATTTGAACTGCCGTCAAGTATTGATGAATTCTGGACTTACTTAGACAAAACACTGAAACATTGCCAGGCTTATCATAAAGAGGAAGCCAAACTTAATAAACAGGAACTGAGTTTACTTCAAAGTGCCGGCTACCTAGTGAATGAGTTTAAACAATCGGTGAGCAACCAAAATCTATCTAACCTTAGTATTGAAATTATTTGGAAGTTATTAGTACAGCAAATTAAGAATGCTAAAATTCCATTTGATAAAGGAAGTGCTGAAACACTACAAATAATGGGATTCTTGGAAAGCAGGGTATTGGATTTTGATCATCTCATAATTATGAGCGCAAATGAAAACAGCTTGCCTGCACCTCCCAAAACGCAGTCGTTTATTCCCTACTCACTGCGTAAAGGCTACAAACTACCAACATTTGAAGACCATGATTCTATTTATGCATATCACTTTTATCGCTTGTTGCAAAGGGCTAAAACAACAGAAATAATCTACAATGCTACAGTTGATGAAATGGGACAAGGAGAACCTAGCAGGTATATTTTGCAATTGGAATATGAGATGAAGCAGGTATTGGGAGATAAATTAAACCTAACCCATCAATTAATTAAGAGTGAATTACACACACCGGCACCAAGAGAAATTAGAGTAGAAAAAACAGATGCTGTAATCCAAAAATTATACGAGAAATACCAAAGCAGCAATGAAGACCCAAAAGGCATAAGTGCAACAGCATTTGAAAAGTACACATCCTGTTCATTGCGATTTTATTTTAACTATGTATTGAGAATAAAAGAACCCGAAGAAATTAGTGAAGACCTGGATGCAAGTGCATTTGGTAATGTGTTTCATGACAGCATGGAAGAATTATATAAGAACACAGATTTCACAAAAGAGGCATTGGATAAACTAGAAAAGCTGGCAGAAATTACTGTTGACAAGCAAATTGAGCTCACACTGAAAGTAAGTGGAAATAAATTGGAGGGCAAAAACATACTCCTTCGCGAAGTAATTATTGAATTGGTAAAAAAAGTAATTCAAAATGATAAAGCTGAATTGCCATTTAAACTAATCTCAACGGAGAAAAAATATTTCAAAAAGCTTAAACTCAATTCCGGAAAAACCATACTGCTGGAGGGTAAAATAGATAGAATAGATGAAAAGAATGGAAACACCCGAATTGTAGATTACAAAACAGGTAAGGCAGAATTACTCAGTGGCAAAAAGAAGATTGAAGATTTATTTGAAGATTCTAAATACAAGGCCAGCATGCAACTGTACTTTTATGCTACCCTATTGGATCAAGAAATTAAAGACACAACCCAACTGGGCGTGTACAAATTACAAGAAGTAAACTCAGGAGTAAAGGTTTTAAACAGACCCAATATTTTAGAAGATGTGGCCGAATACAAAACTCGTTTAGAATCAGAACTCAATGATTTATTTGACCCGGATATTCCATTTGAGCAAACCAAAGAAATTAAGCGGTGTGAATACTGTCCCTATAAAACAATTTGCAGCAGATAATTAGTTGTTTCGTTTCTTATTTGCCCCTGAAAGGGAATTCAGTATAGACGTAATTACTGAAAGCACTATGCTAAATAGCAAAGCCCACCAAAAATTTGTTACAGTAAATCCATCCAGCAAATGATCTGCCAACATAATTATTAGTGCATTAATAACTAATAAAAACAAACCTAAAGTAAATATGGTAGCGGGAATCGTTAAAATAACTAATAATGGTTTTAAAAACGTATTTAATAAACCCAGCACCACAGCTACAATGATAGCACTAACAAAACTATCTACATAAACTTCAGGTAATAAGTATGCAGTTGCATACACTGCCAAAGAAGAGATTACTAATTTTAATATTAAATTCATTATATCAATTGTTGATGCCAACTTTTTTGCAATGGCAATTCAAATGCTGTTTCTAATTCCTCTTTCGTTTTTACCAATGGGTTCAAAACAATGGTATCATCATTCACCTTTCCTTGAACTAACAAGTTTTTAAACTCATCCATTGAAACAACCATCATTTGCCCTTCTGCTTCATACGTCACAAGGTTTCTATCAAACAACTCAACTTTATACTTTGCTTCAATTTCTCTAATTGCACGCACAGAGGAATCTATAGAGCAACCACTTGCATCATTCAGCGATTCATCAACGGATAATACAATCGCACAGTCCCTGTAAATTTGATAAGACGCTTTCAAGTCTTGATTATGTGCGGTCCATTGCGTTACAAAACTTTGCAAATACCCTTCTATTTCAATTACTTCATGTGAAGTAAATTTTCTGTTACTAAGATAAACCCAAACCTTTGAATTCTTTGATAATTGATTAAACTCTGTATACATTGAAAATTGTTTCTGTAAATTTACTATGATTAAAGGGGAATTTCAAATTTGAGATTTCAAATTTCAAACCCTCTTAAAGGTCGTTTGCGCTGGCAATGAGCTCAGCTACATCTAACACTTTAACGCTGTCTTCCTTTTCAAAGTGCTTTACTCCATCACTCATCATGGTCATACAAAAAGGACAGCCCGTAGCAATCACATCTGGTTTTAGGTTAAGCGCTTCCTCTGCTCTTTCAACGTTTACTTCTTTATCTCCTTTTTCAGCGTCTTTGAACATTTGAGCGCCACCTGCACCACAACACAAACCTTTGGCTCTACTACGTTTCATTTCAGCCAGTTCAGAATCAAGCTTCTTAATTACATCTCTTGGTGCTTCGTATTCATTGTTCGCTCTACCTAAATAGCAAGGGTCGTGAAAAGTTAATCTCTTTCCTTTAAAAGCGCCACCATTTACTTTTAGAATGCCATCATCAATTAGTTGTTGTAAATACATGGTGTGATGTACAACTTCGTATTTACCGCCTAACTCAGGGTATTCATTTTTAATAGTATTAAAACAATGCGGACAAGCAGTTAGTATTTTAGTAATTCCATAACCATTCAATACTTGAATATTGCTCATTGCCTGCATCTGAAACAAAAACTCATTTCCGGCACGTTTCGCTGGGTCACCGGTGCAAGACTCTTCAATACCTAATACGGCAAAGTTGATATTACAATGACTTAATATTTTAACCAGTGCTTTGGTAATTTTTTGAGCACGCTCGTCAAAACTTCCGGAACAACCAACCCAAAATAACACATCGGGTTTTTCGCCCTTTGCTGCCATATCTGCTACGGTTGGTACAGTTATTTTATTTTCTTCACTCATTGTTATAATTCTTTACTCCAATTCGCTCTATCTGCTGGACTAAACGGCCAAGGTGCACCATTGTTTTCCACATTGGTAAACATATTATTCAACTCACTTGGCGCACTTGATTTTTCCATCACCAAAAATCTACGCAAGTCCAATATGATAGACAAAGGATCAATATTTACAGGACAGGCTTCTGTGCAAGCATTGCAAGAAGTACAAGCCCATAATTCTTCATCACTGATATAATCTCCTAACAAAGCTCTGCCGTCATCTGTTACTTCTCCTTTTTCTCTTTTCAACTTTCCAACTTCCTCTAACCTATCTCGTGTATCCATCATTACTTTTCTTGGGCTAAGCAATTTACCGGTTTGGTTTGCCGGACAAGAATCTGTGCATCTACCACACTCAGTACATGAATAAGAATCCATCAGTTGCTTCCATGTTAGGTCTGTTACATCTTTTGCACCAAACTTTTCCGGCACTGCATCAGCAGGTGGAGCAGCTCCGGCAGCCGCTGGATCTAACATTAACTTTACCTCATTAGTAACAGATGCCATATTACTCATCTGCCCTTTCGGATTTAAATTACTGTAATACGTGTTTGGGAAAGCCAAAAATATATGAAAGTGCTTTGAGTAGGGTATGTAATTTAAGAAGATGAGTATGCCAACTATATGAAACCACCAACATCCTCTTTCTAATAATATTAATGATTCATTGGAAAATGACCCTAACCAACCTGCTAACAATCCACTAATTGGAAATGAACCAGCTTCTGTATAATGCGCTTCGCCTCTACTTTGCAACACACTATCAGCTCCATTCATTGTTAAAAAAGCAGCCATCAATAAAACTTCTGCCACTAAAATGATATTCGCATCAGAACGTGGCCAAGCTGTCATTTCTTTACTCCAAAAACGTTTAATTTTTAAAACATTTCTACGAATTAAAAACAAAACACACACTAATAATACCCCAAAAGCCAAGTACTCAAATGATGCAATTAGTAAATCGTAAATTACTCCAAGGTATGGAGCAAATATTCTGTGCGTATTAAATATTCCATCAATAATTATTTCAAGTACCTCCACATTTATAATCACAAAACCCAAATAAATAATGATGTGCATAATACCGGCTATTGGTCTTGCCGTCATTTTACTTTGACCTAGTGCTACTCGGGCCATGGTTGCCCATCGCTTACCCTTATTATCACTAAGGTCTACGTCTTTTCCTAACTTAATATTATTTGAAATGCGTTTTACATTGCGTGTAAAAAGTGCAATGCCTGCAATTAGAATAACTGTAAAAATGATACCGGATATCATATAATTTTACTTTTTATCGCTCTTTCCAAACACTGAAAAGTGAACATATCTTTTTGGATGCTCCTTCATATCAATCAGTAGTTTGTCTAAGTTATCCGCACTGTTGGTGAGGTTGTTGTACAATGCTTCATCTTTCAGCAGCATACCCATTGAACCCTCTCCATTGTTTATTTTTTCAAACACCAATTCTGTTTCTTTTAACACAGCATTCGTTTGTAAAATGGTTTCAGCTATACGCGCTTTAGCAAGTGTATCACTCAACGTAGAAAAGTTTTGAAGTATATTAGAGAGTTGTTCGTTGTTGTCTTTTATGTTTTCTGTTATAGATGAAATATTATCTAAGATGGCGTATAGCCTTCCTTCGTCCCGTCCCAGTTGATAATCCAACTTTTTAGTAATAGCCTCAATATTACTAAATGTGTTTCCCAATGAGTTTCTGTTCTCATCATTTAACAACTTGTTTAGCATAATGGCAACAGAATCTAATGACACCATTAAATTTTCTGCTTTTCCTTTAATTGGCCCCACTTGTTTATTTAATTCTGCCGTAAAACTTGGTTGTGTGGCTGCAACCAAGGTATCTCCACTTGCCGCAAATGCTTCGTACTCACTCATTTCTAACTCAATGGTGCGCGTACCTAATAAATCTGTAGTTATGCGAACAATTGATTGTTTAGGAACCTCAATTCTATCTTCAATCATTAAGGTAACTAGTAAGCGACCAGAGCGATCATCCACAAAATCTAAACCGGCAACGTGTCCAACTTTGTAACCACTTAAAACAACAGGATCAGATTCTTTTAATCCATCAACATTATTGTAAACTGCATAGTAAGTGTTTCGGCTAGAAAAAATATCAGTGCCTTTGAGATAATTGATTCCCCAGATTAAAAAAACAATTCCGGCCGTAACAACCAGACCTACCTTAACTTCATTTGAAAATTTCACTACTAGATGGTTATGTGTTTAACAGGCACTAAAGTAATTATTTCATTAACAATGCTGCTTCTTTTAAAGATATTCTATCATTGTTGTTATAGGCAGTAACGTAGGCATCTTTAAATCCTGAAGAAATGAGCTTACGTTTTTGATTAGACGCATCGCTAACGGTAGAAAACCGGCCAACAGAATAACGGATATAACCATCGCTACCATGATTTTCAATTACGTTTTCTATTTTAGAAAGTTTTTGCTGTCCGGCTGTATTACTTTCCCTAACTGCACCGATTTGCACGGTATAGTAAACCGTTTTCTTAACAGGGGTTGCTTTCGGTTTTGGCACTTCAGTTTTTGGTTTGTCTACCGGACTCTTCTTAACCACTGTTTTCTTTTCAACAATCTTAGGAGGAGATGGTTTTACCGGTTCTGATTTTTTAGGTTCTGTTTTAACTGGTGTATTTTGTGCAACTTCTTTGGTTTCTCCTGATTCAGATCCTGAACTTACAATAGATTTACTTCCATCATAACCCGATTCCATATCCACTTTATACTCATTAAACGCTTTGTAAATAGCTGTTGCTAATTGAGTTTGACCTTTGTTTGAAGTTAAATATTTCTCTTCCGTTTTATTGGTTAAAAACCCGGCTTCTATTAGTACTGCAGGCATTGCAGTCTTATAAAGCACCAATAAACCAGCTTGCTTTACACCTCGGTTATACCTGCCGGCATAGTCAACAAAATTTTCTTGTACTTTTTGTGCAAGCAATAAGCTTTGTTGCATGTATGCATTTTGATGAAGTGTAAAAATAATATTCGCCTCCACAGAATTTGGGTCGTACCCATCATATTTAGAACGGTAATCATCCTCTAACAGAATCGCAGAGTTTTCTCTTTTTGCAACAGAAAGGTTTGCTTCAGTTTTATGCAAGCCCATTACAAATGTTTCTGTACCGTATGCACCGGCTGCAGCAGCATTAGCATGAATACATATGAATACATCTGCATTTGCTTTATTGGCAATATTTGCTCTTTCATGCAGCTCAACAAATACATCCGTCTTTCTTGTATAAATCACTTTAACATCCGGGTGGTTTTGCTCAATAAACTTTCCAACTTTTAAAGCAATTCCCAGCGCTACATGTTTTTCCTTAGAGTTACTTCCTAAGCATCCCGGGTCATGTCCACCATGCCCTGCATCAATAACTACTGTTTTAATTTTATAGCCTTCACTATCGGCCTGCCCGGTGTGCATGCTCGTTGTTAGCAATAAAGTACAAACAATGCTTAATATCCTTTTCACGTTGTATATTTTTTGAATTAATTTGAGATATCTTTCAAAGTTAAACAGACTCAAATAGTATTAAGTTGAAGATAAGTCTATTTTTACACATGATTTTACACAGAAGGGCGGCAACCTGCTTACGTATCCTTCTGGTTTTCAGTGTAATTACCTTGAGCCCTTATATATTAAACGCAAAAAATAGCGATTGGTTATATATAAGCCCTGAAATGCACCTATCAGAGCCGGATACCAATATAGTCCCGGATACCATTAAAACTGGTCTCAGCAATGATTTAAAATCAAAAGTGGAATATAATGCCAAAGACAGCATGTTATTTGACATTGAAAATGAAAAGGTCTATTTATTTGGAGATGCAATTGTTAAATATGAGGCGATTACCCTTAAAGCAGCATACATTGAAGTTGACTGGACCAAAAGAACGGTTTATGCAACGGGAGTAAAAGACAGTACGGGAAAAGAAATTGGCAGCCCTGAGTTTTCAGATGGTGGAGAAAGTTTCACTGCCAAAACCATTACCTATAATTTTGATTCGGAAAAAGGAAGAATTACCGAGGTGTACACGCAAGAAGGAGGAGGATATATTTTAGCCAGTACCACAAAAAAAATTGATGAGACCAGTTACTATATTAAGTCGGGCAGATACACCACTTGCAATTTGCCTGAACCACACTACTCCATTAATTCTAACAAATTAAAAGTAATTCAAAACAAAAAAATTGTAACGGGTCCTGCTTACTTAACCATTGCAGATGTGCCTACACCATTAGTTATTCCTTTTGGTTTTTTCCCAAACAAGTCCGGAAGAAATAATGGAATCATTATTCCCACTTATGGCGAATCTACTGCACTCGGTTTTTATTTAAGAGATGGTGGATATTACTTTGGATTGGGTGATTATTTTGACATGGCTTTAACCGGTGACATTTATTCACTGGGAAGTTGGGGAAGCGGTTCAATCATAAACTATGCAAATAGATACAAATACAATGGTTCTTTAAACCTTACTTACAAGCAGATTAGAACAAGTGACCGTGAATTACCTGACTTTGCATTGAATAAAGAATTTTTTATTCGATGGAATCACAAACAAGATCCAAAAGCAAGACCCAACTCTATATTTAGTGCACAAGTAAATGCCGGTACTATTGATAATTTTACTGTTGATCCACAACCCGATATTAATTATTTAAGAAATGAATTCAGGTCATCCATTTCCTATTCTAAAAGCTGGCCGGGTAAACCCTACAATTTTACCATAAGTGCAAACCATAATCAAAATTCAAGTTCACGAGTTGTAAATGTTACTTTGCCGGAAGCTAGTTTTAGCATTAACAGATTTAATCCGTTAAAAGGCAAAGACAAAATAAGCGGTACTAAATGGCACAGTAAAATGGTAGATAATTTAGGGGTAAGCTTAAGAACAAATTTAAGAAACCAACTGCAAGCGACAGACAGTACTTTATTTGACAACATCAGTGATGACATGCAAAATGGATTGGCATTTACTGTTCCAATTAGCACTTCACTAAAAGTCTTTAAACACTTTACCTTATCTCCTTCCGTAACTTACAATGAACGTTGGTATCTCAGCACAATAAGAAGAGGATATAGTTCTACGGACAATCAAATAGTAACATTAGATACAGTTAGACAATTTACAACGCAGCGAGATTTTATAACCAGTGCTTCATTAAACACTAGAGTTTATGGCTTAAAACAATTTAAAGGAAAAAAAATTGCAGCTGTTAGACATGTTATGTCTCATACTCTATCTTTTAATTACAGACCTGATTTTAGCGAACCCAAGTATGGTTACTATGGCATTACACAAATAAATGCAGAAGGTGACCAGGGAACGTATAGCTTATTTCAAAATGGAATTTTAGGCGGACCACCATCAGGTAAACTAGGTTCATTGGCGTATAGCATTGACAATAACTTAGAAATGAAAGTCAAACCAAAATCAGATACGATTACTGATTTAAAGAAAATAAAAATACTCGAGTCCTTAAGATTTAGCACTTCATACAATTTGGCATTGGATTCACTTAACCTATCAAACATTAGAATTGACGGGCGTACTACACTGTTTAACCGAGCCAGCTTAAGCTTTGGTGGTGTTGTAAACCCGTATGTATTAGATACACTTGGAAGAACCATTAACACTTTTGAATTATCAGAAAACAACAGACTTGGAAGATTAACCAGTGCGAACGTTTCATTGGGTTTTAGTTTAAAAAACATAAATACCGATAGAAAAAGCAATGCCGGTACCCAAGCAGAACTTGATCAGATTAATGCCGACCCTTTTGGTTATGTAGATTTTTCAGTTCCTTATAATTTAGGAGTAAGTTATTCTATGACCTACACTAAATCCGGATTAAACCCTAGTGCACTAAATCAATTTGTAAA
>JABDLV010000032.1 GCA_013001815.1 Bacteroidia bacterium | reverse complement strand
CTTTTAAATTTATCTTCTTCTGTGTCTTTTCCAAATTTGTATTCACCCTCAAAATCATAAGGATTATGACTGCTTAGAGTAAATAAAATATTAAAAAATGGCTCTTTGTTTTCTGCCTTTAAGTCTTCTTCAAATTTTCTAAATAGAATATCATCTTGTACTCCCCATTTAGATGTTTTTTGAGAACCGGAAAAACTGTCTCCATCTATATAGGTTGTAATCCCACTGCTTCGTAAATAGGTATTCATATTCATAAAATTGAGATTGCCTCCATAGTAAAATGAAGTAGTATAACCCAATTCACCCATTTTGTTTGGAAGCATGGGTAAGGATCTGGTTTTGTTCGGCAATTTAATAATGCTTTTGTGTGGTTGAGGGTAGTAACCACTTAGTATTGAAACCAGTCCCTTGTCACTTCTATCACCATTTGCATAAAAATTACTAAATAGTATTCCTTCTTCAGAAAGTCTGTTAAAATGTTCTGTAACATTAGGCTGACCACCTAAAGGTTCTACAACTTTTGCAGTAAGGCTTTCCCAAATAATGAGTACAACGTTGGGTTTATCGGTATGGAGTAATGGGTATTCAACTTGATTATTATTTATTAAAGGCATTCTCTTACTTTTAAATAATTCTGTAGCTTCTTTAGGTTCAAGTTCTGTGAAAGGATTATGGTTGTTGTATTCTCCTAAATTAACTGAGTGACTAAAGTTCCATGCAAAATTAACAGCTGCATGATTGGCGAACATATTTTCTGAGAAATAGACTGTGCTTTGATTTATTGGTGAGTTTTGAAAACCCCCGCGAATAGGTATTATTAAGGAGACTGACAGCAGAATCAAAATAATAAAGTACATGAGTTTGTTGTTATACACAGGCAAAAATTTGATTCGAAGTATTTGTTTGAATAAGAATGCCAGTAGGATTGAACTGAGTAACCAGATTACCAATGAAATAATTAGTTGGAGGGTAGTTACAGAAGCCAGCATTTCTGCCGGTGTATCTAAGTATATAAATGGTGTAATGTCTAATCGAATGCCCCAATATTTGTAAAGGCCAATATCAATAAACATCAACAGATTAATAATGAAAATAATTAAGTAAGTGTAAACACTGAGGCCTAATTTTATTTTTTTGACGGTATACCAAAAACTGAATGCTGTAAGTAAAAATGGAATAAGGGAAAGGTAGGCAGACATTGAAATGTCTAGAACAAGTCCATTCTTATAGACATTCGCAATCATTGATCGAGATAATTCGCTGCACTTGTCTGAATAATAAATTAAAAAACAAGTTTTAGCTACAATGAAATAGAATAGCCATAGTAAAAAGTAAAAAATATTAAATAGAATTCTGTTTTTCAAACTATTCAAAATTTACATTATTGTGTATTGTTTCGGTAATGATTTCTGCAATTTTTAGATGAGCTTTTTCATTTGGATGACCATCATATTTTGAAATCTGATACTTTGTGCCATCTTCTTCTTTAAAGTATTTCATTCCATCTAAATAAATTATAGATTCATTCGTATTCATGTAGCCTTGTAATGAGCCATCAATTGTTTCAAATAATTTTGGGTTTTTTAATAGATTGAATTCCGGCATTTTAAAAACAATTAAATCTATGTTATTGTCTTTGCATTTTGATGAGACCTCATCAAACATTATTTGTGACTCTTTCCAATTAACACTTGTTTCTTTATATAGTTTTTTAGTTAAAGAGTAGAAATCGCCAACTGGAAGAGTAATTCCAATTTGCTTAAGTTCTTTTTGCAAATTTTGAATTAAGTATGATGATAATTTAGAGATAGAGTACAATTTTTTTCTAAACTTACTGGCTGTGCTCAATTTTTTAGTAGTTCGTTTCGGTGGACTGTTCAAGACTGAGAGAGATAGTGTGTCGCTTTGTTCAGTGTTAACATCAACTCCGCCCAGAACATCATTAAAGTGATAGGCCCAAATAATAAAATTGGGGTTAAATTTGTTGTAGTAATGATTAAAGGTGAGATAATTATCTTCTGAATTATTGCTTGGTCTACTCACATCCAATATTTTGATGTTGTATTTATTTTTAAAATTTGTATTCAGTTTTTCGTTTAATACACTTGAAAATATACTGGCTGAATCTAGTCTTGCACCATTAATATAGGAGTCACCTAGTACCATCACTCTAATCTCATTTTCTGAAGGAATAAAACTTTGATTGTCAATTTTCTGCTTTAATGGTGATTCTTTTAATTTAACTTCTACTCCAAGTGGATTGTTATTTAATGGGTCGAAATGTTGATCTATTCTAACTGTGATTTCTCCAACCAGTAGGAATATTAGGATGTATATTATATAATTAAATCGCTTCATTAAAATTGGAAATAAATAAATTCAACTTCCTTATTTGAATTCCATATGACAATTGCCCAAAACACACTTGCAAGTAATACTGAATCTGCAATTTTCTGGGCATTACCATTCAGTTGTAGTTTTTGAAGACCATATTCTTTTGATCTGTGAAACCATTCTACAATTATAAATGCAATGATTATTAAAATTAAACCAAAGGGCAATACTTCAATAGGGGAGAATAAACTAAATGAGAATATTTCTAATATATATGTACTTGCATGATGAATGCTTTCTGCTCTGAAAAAGATCCATGCAAAAACTGTAAGGCCAAATGTGAATAGTATGCCAGTTATTTCATTCAATGAAGGGAATACTCTGCCGGATGCAACATCATTTAGATTTTTTCTGTTTTTGTTTCGCAATAAAAGAGGCAAGAAATATAATGCGTTCAATGCACCCCAAATTATAAAAGTCCAGTTTGCGCCATGCCAGAACCCGCTGACGACAAAAATTATAAAGGTATTTCTTATTCTTTTTTGGTTGCTTCCTTTACTTCCACCAAGTGGAATGTACAGGTAATCTCTAAACCATGTTGATAGGGAGATGTGCCATCTTCTCCAAAATTCTGCTATGTCTCTAGCGAAGTAGGGAAATGCAAAGTTTTGCATTAGGTTAAATCCGAATAAGCGTGCAGTACCAATAGCAATATCTGAGTAGCCGGAAAAATCACCATAAATTTGAAATGTAAAAAACAATGCACCTAACACCAGTGTGCTTCCTGAATAATCTGCCGAGTTATTAAATATAAGATTAGCATATTCTGCACAGTTATCTGCAATCACAACTTTTTTAAACAAACCCCACATTATCTGTCTTAATCCATCAATAGATTTAGATTTATTGAATGTCCTTTTGTTATAAAATTGTGGTAATAGATTCGTGGCTCGTTCAATTGGCCCGGCTACTAGTTGAGGAAAGAAAGCTACAAATGCAGCAAATGAAATGATATCCTTTGTTGGTTCTAACCTACGTTTGTATACATCAATTGTATAGCTAAGTGTTTGAAATGTATAAAAACTTATACCTACCGGTAGAATAATATTTAGAGAATTGGAATTAATGTCCTGACCAAAAAAAGTAAATGCCGTTATAAAATTATCTAGAAAGAAATTGTAGTATTTAAAAAAACCAAGAAACCCAAGATTTACCAATATGCTCGTCCATAATAAGTACTTACGCTTTAGTTGATTGGTTTGATTGCTTAAGGCTAATCCAACACTATAATCAACAACGGTACTAAAAACAATTAATGATAAAAACCTCCAATCCCACCAGCCGTAAAAGACATAACTAGCTATTACAATGAGTAGATTTTGTAATTGTAAATTTTTATTTGTTGCAAACCAGTACAGAATAAGTACTATTGGCAAAAATATTGCAAAATCAATTGAGTTAAACAGCATTAAGTGAAATTAGCTTGCTTGGATATTACAATATTAATAAAAAGTTGTTTAGATATTGATTCGTTGAATTGCCTAGAATCATGTTTTATGCTCATTTTATTTGTGAATTATATTCACTTTTAAGAAGCGAGTACAATTTAGAATCTTCTAATTTGTTTTTTGTGAAATAGTGCTCTCTCAGTTGACCTTCAAATGTAAAGTTGAATTTATTTAGCAGCTTTATAGAAGGAGTATTTTCTAATCCGGTAAATGCTTCTATTCTATTTAATTTCATTTTATCGAATCCAAATTTTATAACCGGGATTATGGCCTCTGACATATATCCTTTTCCTTTCTCCGAGCTATCAGTTAGTATATAACCAAGTTCTGCCCTTTGATGATTTATATACCATGTATGATAACCACACCAGCCAATTAATTTTTTGCTCTCTTTTATTATAAGGTGGAAATACAGAAATTTTCTGTTGAAGGTTGAAAGACCGTCTTTGTAATTCTGCTGCTCTTTTTGAAGTTCACTTTTTAATTGCAATCCTAAAAACTTCATTTGATCTTTTTCACTATAATTTAGAAAAACATCATCCGCCACAGTAGGTGAGAACTCTCTTAAAATTAGTCGGTCGGTAAATAATTGTTCCAAATCAATTTCTTATAAAATACAAGTATTAAAGTATCATTTATTAAAGTCTGCAGCCTTGTTCAAGTTTGGAAATTGTTCACGGGGTATTTCACATCCTAAAAAATGACAAATCTCTTCCCATCCTGATCCATCTTCCCAGCAGACGGATAGCAGTTTTTCCGGATCCTTTTTAGTGAAAAATGTTTCTACATTTTGGTTATGCTGATTGTAAAATTGTACATGTTCTTCCTTGTGCCCTTGTGGCATTTCAAATCCATAGATAAGTTTTCTAAATTCAGTTGGTCCGGTTCTCTCAGCATGTTTACATAAGCTTTTGTACCAAACTGCTGCAGTAGATCTTGTAGTTAAAATAAATTTTGCATTTTTAAATTCCGAAAACATCTTTTCATATACCAGCGGCCAGGGCCAATCTTCCATATTGTTATTTGCAGATGCTGCAGATATAATAGGTTCAAAATTATTCTGATAGTAGTTTTTAGTTAGTTCCAAATCGAAAGTAACATGATTGTTAAAACCGAGAATTTCCAGCGCTTTACCTAGAGTAGTAGTGCCGGTTTTGTTTAAGCCAATTCCAAATACTTTCATTTTTCGTTTATTAAATCATCCATTTTGTTTTGCGTAATGCAAAATGTATTTAATGTTCCTGTTCCTTTTACAAATTTATTATTTGCGTATGTATAAAATTCGTAGTTGTAATTTTTCAGAAACTCAATTGTTTCGTTATCTATTGATTCAATTAAAAGAATAGGAGTGTGGCTTTTTATTGTTTGTATTGCCCCTTTTAAAACTTGTAACTCATAACCCTGCACATCAATTTTAATGAAATACGGATTCAGTTCAAAATTATCAAGCATTTGTATTTCGCACTGTACAGTTTTTATGCTCAAATGTTTTTCATTAAATCCAAACAATCTCGTTTTGAGCCAATCGTTTGCAGAATTGAAATCAAATGATGACAAGCCGTCAAACATCCAATTGCGATAGAATGGAACATGCAGATCAAGTGTGTCATTTTTATCTGCTAATCCAATATTGTAAAGCTTTATTCTTTTATTGTTTTTATAATTATTGTTCAGCTTTTTAAAAATCAAGTCATTCGGTTCAAATCCAATGATGTTGTTCTTGACTTTACTAGAGATTAACATGGATAAAATGGCTTCTCCTCGATTGGATCCTATATCTAGAAAAACTTCATCAGGCTTAGGGTTAAAATGACGTAAAGCATTAAAATCTGCTTCATGGGGTTTGTTCAATGTTTTCATCATGAAAAATTTACTTGCAAATCGCAAATCGTGCAGAAAGGGAAAGAAAACTTGAATTGACCTGAGTAGTTTTTTCATGAGCTCAGTTGAAAATAGATCTTTTGCTTTTGAATATTCAATATGAATATCCTAACAATTTAATTTCTCTGGCAAACATCACTGCAATCATATCGATTGCCTTTTCATCTAGGATTTCCTTATAATTTTTTACTTCTCTGTGCTTGCTTTTTGCTTTGTATTCTAAAAGCTTGAATGGTTCTTTCAGTTGCAGTTTTGATGTAATATTCTTTTCAAATAAATCTAATTCTTCAAATTTGTAAACCTTATCAACTGCCAATACATTATTAATCGAATACAAAGAATAGGAATGAATATTTTTTAATCCGCCATTCATTAAAAAATCAGAAACATTAGAATATGTTTTTTGACCATTTAAAAAATAGTATAGAGAAACAATCTTATCGAAAGGATTTCTGTCAATTGTAAATTTATAATAGTTGTTCCAGATGTCTTTATCTATATGTGATGCAATGTCCTCACATGACATATGATTTCTGTATTTAGGCCGGCTAAATCCATTGAAAAAAAATTTTAACCAATCCTTTTTGTTCCAAAATTTGATAGGAATGTTATAATTCTGGGCAGTTAACAAACCCATTTCTTTTCTTTTCAATTCGTCATTCGGAGAGATTGGTGTTATGATATCATCCCTACCACAGATTTTACTTAAGGCAATCTCAACAGATGTTCCTGCAGTTTTTCTGGTTTTTACGAATATAAATTTGTGTTTATGAGATACTATCATGTGATGGCACAAAATAAAAATTAAGATGCATTTAAATAGATTTGGCTAATGAAGTATTCAACAGAAGACTACATATTAACTAGATGCAATTACACTTTAATTCCCGATTTAATCATTCTCTTTATTAAGACAATTTGGCCTAAATGATAATGGGTGTGTTCGATAATGCCAAGTAAGTTTCTGTTGTAGGAGCCGTATTCTTCTTTGACAAAAGTACTGTTTAGCTCATTGTCTGGTAATCTTTCAATTAAGGCCGATAATTTTTCTGCATCGCTTAAGGTTTGTTTAATCATAGTTTGCCAATCATCTTCATTCTGAACTGCTGAATGACTAAAACTCTGTTCATCCTTTGAATTAAGTTCTTTGCCTTCTAAAACGTTGGTAACGGCAATAATAAAGTAATGAATATGATAAACGAGTTGTGTAATGGTATTTAATGAATGCACTTTAGTAGCAGCCTCTTGCCAGGTTACATCAACTAATGTGTCTTTAAGATTAGAACTAGTCCAGTTCCCTCCAAAAAATACTTGCTTTAAATGCTTTGCTAATTCTTGTGGCATTTATATAATGCTCATATTACTTGTTTGAATGAATCCCAATGCGATTGCCTTCGGTATCAATAGCATGTGCAAAAAAACCAAACTCTCCAATATCTGTTTTTGGAATGATTAATTTCCCACCGGCCTCTTCAACGCGTGCCGCTTGCACCGCAACATCATTGCAAGAAAAATAAACTATAGTGCCTTCTGCATTTGGTTTATTGTCCTTTGATTTAACTAAACAGCCTGCCGAACCTATATTTTCCGGAGCACCAAACATGTACATTTTACTATCCGGCATTTCAACCAATTGAAATTCTAAATTGAAAACCTTAGCATAAAAATCTTTGGCTCTTTCAAGATCACTTGTAGCGATTTCAAGCCATTGTACTGGATTGTTCATATTCTTAATTATTGATGATAATCCAATATTAAAAAATGAAACGCTCAATTCAAAATACAGATCTAGTTGATAATTAAGATGTTATAATTCTATATATTTGTCAATTGTTACCCCCTTTTAGCTACAGGTAGAAACCCTTGCAATTTTGACTTAATCGTTTTTCATATTTACCCTAGCTTAAATGCTTACAGTTCTAGCCTTTAGATACCTTATATGCTATGTTACACGGTGCAGGTGTTAGGGATAACACACCGTTATTGAACCATGGACAGGCAACAATCTATTTGCTAGTTACTGTTAAGGGACATCACTTTTCATTTGATGTCCTTTTTAATGCAATCTTTTAAAACTGACCTCGTTAGTTTTCTAAAAGCACTCTTTTTAGGCTTTTTGTATATTTATACATAGGTAAAACCTAGAAGGGGTTTATTACGTTATATTCTAAAACAAACAAGCATTGGAAAACGACAAAAAAGATTCAAAAGAAAAAAAGGTTTCTGGAGGTAAAAATAAAATTCCACCATCATTTAGTCCTCGTAAAGGATTATTCTGGTTGTACATAGCCGTATTTATGGCTCTGCTTTTTACCTGGATTCCGGGCAGCATGGTAAGTGTAAAAGAAACGAACTGGCTTAAGTTTGAACAAGAAATGCTCAGGTCAGAGGAAGTGCTGAAGGTAGATGTAATTAATAATGTTAAAGTTGAAGTTTATATTAAGCCTGACAAACTAAATGACCCTCGTCATTCAGAAGTGGCAGAACGTCCATTTTTAAATGGTCCAAACCCCGGTCCGCATTATTACTTTAACATAGGTTCAGTTGAAGTGTTTAGAAACGATATGGATTTAGCACAGGCCAATAGGAGCGATTCAGAAAAAATTCCGGTAACATATACACCACGTAAAAATTGGCTTGGAGATTCATTGGGATGGATTATAATGTTGGCCATCATAATTGGTTTTTGGTTTATCATACTTCGTAGAATGTCTCCAGGTGCAGGTGCAGGTGGTGGCTCATCAATTTTTAATTTTGGTCAAAGCAAAGCAACTGTTTTTGATAAAGACAATCGTAGTACTGTTAGTTTTAAAGATGTTGCCGGTTTAGATGAAGCAAAAACAGAGGTTAAAGAAATTGTAGATTTTCTTAAAAATCCTCAGCACTATACTCGCTTAGGTGCCAAAATACCTAAAGGTGTAATATTAGTTGGCCCTCCGGGTACCGGTAAAACCTTACTGGCAAAGGCAGTTGCCGGGGAAGCTCAAGTACCATTCTTTTCTCTTTCAGGTTCAGAGTTTGTAGAAATGTTTGTTGGAGTAGGAGCATCTCGTGTTAGAGATTTATTTAAGAAAGCAAAAGATAAAGCACCTAGTATAATATTTATAGATGAGATTGATGCCATTGGTCGTTCGCGTGGTCGTGCCGCTTCATTTGGTGGAAATGATGAAAGGGAAAGTACATTAAACCAAATGCTAACCGAAATGGATGGCTTTGGAACCAATACCGGTGTCATAGTTCTTGCTGCTACCAATAGGGCAGATGTATTGGATAAAGCATTGCTTCGTCCGGGTAGATTTGATAGACATATTTATTTAGACCATCCAAATTTAACAGAGCGGAAAGAAATTTTTAAAGTACACTTACGTCCGTTAAAATTAAATGGAGAAGTAGACATAGATTTTCTAGCCGGTCAAACACCAGGTTTTTCAGGTGCTGATATTGCAAACGTGTGTAATGAAGCTGCGCTGATTTCTGCACGTAAAAAACGTAAGGCAGTAGAAAAACAAGATTTTATTGATGCGATGGATAGAGTAATTGGTGGGCTCGAAAAGAAATCAAAAATTATTACCCCAAAAGAAAAAGAAGTAATTGCATATCATGAAGCAGGACATGCTACGGTTAGCTGGTTATTACCCAATGCCGACCCATTAGTTAAAGTAAGCATTGTTCCTCGTGGTAAGGCATTAGGTGCCGCATGGTATTTGCCTGAAGAAAAACAAATTTATACGACTTCGCAGTTTTTTGATAGAATGTGTGCAGCCCTTGGCGGGCGTGCGGCAGAAGAAGTGGTATTCAGTGAAATTTCATCCGGAGCGTTGGATGATTTAGAAAAAGTAACTAAGCAAGCATACACCATGGTTGCATATTATGGGTTAAACGAAAAGATTGGAAACCTATCTTATTATGACAGTAGTGGTAGTTCAGAAAACAGTTTTCAAAAACCATACAGTGATGAGACAGCTCAATTAATAGATGAAGAAGTGCGTGCTTTAATTGAACAAGCGTATGTGCAAACCATAAAAATTCTTCATGAAAACAGAGAAGGGTTAAATAAAATTGCTGAAATGCTTTTAGAGCGTGAAGTAATATTTAAAGAAGATGTAGAGAAAATACTTGGCAAGCGTATAGTAAGTAGTACAAACAGAACGCAAGGCCCACCTATACCAGAGAAAAAGAAAGAGAATGATTATTCAGATGAGACTGATAAAGGGGATGATGACGATAAAATTAAGCCTATAAAAAGGTCAGGGAGTGCTTAGTCATCTTTAATTGCCGTTACTTCTATTTCAATTAACATGTTTGGATGAACCAATCCACTCACTTCAACCAACGTTGCGGCAGGTCTCACATCTTTAAAAAATTCGCCATGTGCTTTGGTGTAATCTTCAAACTTAGAAATATCGGTAACATACATTCGGGTTCGCACAACATCACTTAATGTTGCACCCAGTTTATTCAAAGCGTTTTCTATTATGTTGAATATAAATTTTGTTTGTCCATAAGCATCTCCTATACAAACCACTTCATTGTTTACTACAGCTGTGGTTCCGCTTACTTCAATGTAATTACCGGTCTGTATGGCTCTTGAGTAACCAACTTTCTCCTCCCAGGTTGTTCCACTGCTTACTTTTTTTCTTTCCATTTGACTTAAATTGAATTTAACAGCACTTTACTTCTTATAAATATGCCTTCTCCTTTGGCAATTGTTTCACCTTTTTCGTTAAACAATTCAGACGAGGCAATAATTTTTTTATC
The DNA here is from genome assembly GCA_013001815.1 of Bacteroidia bacterium. Lineage (GTDB taxonomy): Bacteria > Bacteroidota > Bacteroidia > AKYH767-A > OLB10 > JABDLV01. The sequence goes on along the minus strand of JABDLV010000032.1, from coordinate 9,560 downwards.
ATTTGCTTCTTTTATATTTCCAATACTTTTTAGCAAGCCGGCAGTTACCGGTTTTAAAAGCTTTACATTAAAACTTCCGGTGAGTACAAAATAATTCAGTTCAATTGAGTTTGCGGCAAAAAATGCAGCATCATCAAGCAACCTAAAATACACGCTGCCATGCATGCCTTTTGCTGCATGCAAGTGCTTTTCGTTTACTGGCATTTGTATAGTTGCTTTTCTATCTTCTACAGAAATGGTGGTAGATGGGTGCAGGGATTGTATAGGTGCACACAGGTATAAGTCTTCTAATAAAGAAAAATGTTTTTGCATGTTTATTCCGTTACAATAAACATTCCTTGCATTTTGCTATAATGACCGGGGTATGTACATATGTACATGTATGTGCCGGGTGTTGGTGCTCTAAATATGAAAAGGACATTTTCTTCCGGTAGAAGCATTTTAGTATGTGCAAGTACTTCAGGCATTCTTGGTACAAATTCATTTTCTGCACCAGCTTGCATTGCAAAAGAGCCTACTTTGTCGGCTTCACCATTTTCTATTAACACAAAATTATGTTGCATTGCACCATCAGTGCTAAGATTATTAAATTGGAGATGTACCGTGCTTCCCGTTTTTACTGTTAATTCTTTTTGAACAAACTCCATGTCATCCATGGTATTACCGGCTGCATCTAATTGCAACTTTACCACCGGAGCATTCGCATCAATTTCAGTTAAAATTTTATTGTTTGCATCATTTTCAGTTTCTGTACTACCTTGATCAGGTGTACTCTGGCAAGATGCAATCACTAGTGTAAGTAAGAATGTACTGTAAATTAAAAAATAGCGTTTCATAATTGATTCGTTAAATTTATTTCAATTTAACAATAATATTAACGCTTAGTTTCTGTTTCTTCAAAAAAGTTCCATAAGCTTTCTTGTGGAGCTTTAGCTGTAATGGTTATTGACTCTTTTTTTACCGGATGCATAAATGAAATGCTTCTAGCATGCAAATGGATTGAACCATCTGGGTTACTTCTTTTTGCACCATACTTTAAATCACCTTTTATAGGGCAACCGATATGGGCCAATTGAGCTCTGATTTGATGATGCCTTCCGGTAAGCAATTCTACATGAAATAAATTGAAATTATTGCTTTGGTTTATCCACTCATAATTGAGTTCTGCTTTTTGACTTCCTTTAGCATCTTTCTTGCAAACAAAACTTTTGTTTTGAGCTGCATTTTTACGCAAATGGTTCACCAAATGTCCTTCAGTATCTTCAGGTCTATTTTTACATACAGCCCAATACACTTTTTTAACTTCCTTGTTTTTAAACTGCTCATTCATTCGAGTTAAAGCCTTACTTGTTCTTCCATATAAAATTACTCCACTTACCGGTCGATCTATTCTGTGGATTACCCCTAAAAAAACATCTCCCGGTTTATTGTATTTCTCTTTAATGTATTGTTTAACAATTGTGTCCAGCGAAAGATCACCTGTATTGTCACCTTGTACAAGTACACCTGACGGTTTGTTAACCGCAATTAGGTGATTGTCTTCAAATAATATGTTCTTTGCGCTAAGGCTTTTCACAGAATATAGAATTAATACTGTTCTTCCTTATTTGGAAAATCTACGCTTTTGATGTCATCTTTGTATTTGCCAACAGCATCTTTAATGTCATCATATAGATTTAAATACCTCCTTAAAAAACGAGGATGAAATTCTTTATTCAGTCCAAGCATGTCATGTGTTACCAGCACTTGCCCGTCTACTTCATTGCCTGCTCCAATGCCTATTACAGGTATTTTTACTTTGCTTGCAACGGCTGCGGCCAATTCTGCAGGTATTTTTTCCAGTACAATACCAAAGCATCCAAGTTGTTCCAGTAAGACAGCATCCTCAAGCAAACGTTGAGCTTCTTCATCTTCTTTTGCTCTTACAACATAAGTTCCAAATTTGTAAATTGATTGTGGGGTTAATCCCAAGTGGCCCATTACTGGCACACCAGCACTTAAAATCCTTTCTATGCATTCTTTTACTTCTCTGCCACCTTCTAATTTTACCGCATGTGCACCACTTTCCTTCATTATTCGTATTGAAGAATTTAGTGCTTCAATAGAATTTCCTTGATATGATCCAAAAGGAAGGTCAACTATTACAAGTGCATTGTTAACTCCACGAACTACACTGCTTGCATGATAAATCATTTGATCCAACGTAATGGGCAATGTAGTCTCATGTCCTGCCATTACATTGCTGGCAGAGTCACCTACTAATAATACTTCTACCCCCGCATCATCTAAAATTTTTGCCATTGTAAAATCATAAGCAGTAAGCATGCTTATTTTTTCTTTACTTTTTTTCATTACCTGAAGCGTTTTTGTGGTAATGCGTTTGGTTTCTTTTGCAGATGTTACAGACATAGCTAGTGTGCTTTATTGCAATCCGTGGATTGAATAGTTTTAGAATTGAAAATTAACGAAATTTAATGAATACTCGATATTAGTCTCCATCAGAAGGAAGAGTGAATCCCTGCTGCTCATTATTCGAGTTGTTTTTGTTTGGGCTACTTTTTACCTGGTCTTTTTCAGAGGGTTTACGACCTGCTTTGTAATCTCTTACCTGATTTTGCAGTTTAGAAATATTCTGGTTGAGCGTTTGGTTTTGTTTTGCTAAGTCAGAGTTTCGGGTTTTTAAACTTTTTACCGTTTCAGATAAACTTATTACCAAATCTTGATTGCCTCCAGTATCAACAATTTCTTTATAACGCATTAATTGGGTGTTTGCCCTTTTTAACGAGTCATTAGAATATTTTAATTTTTTATTTTTTGCCTGCATTACTTTTACTTGTTGTTTAAAGTAATCATGGCTTTCAGCTCGCTCTTTGTCATCACTTTCTAATGCGGTGTACTTTCTTCTTAAATCTTCATTCTCACTGCTTAGTTTGTTGTTCTTTTTCTTTAAGGCAATAATGGTCTCAGTAAGTTTAACTACATCATCATTATTAGCGTTTGAAATCGGTGGAGCGGGAATATTAGCTGTTGCGGCATTGTAATTTGGTGCAGGTGGTGTGTAAGTTGAACTGGTAAATAAATAGAAAAAATCAATTCTTGCTTGTGTACTTGGTCCAATGATCACACCCATTTTTCCGCTTTCGTACGTTGAGTTTGTAAAAGACTGTTGGTACTCATTGTTAATGTACAAATCATAAAACCGATTAGCAGCACTTATTTCAATCAAATTAAAATGAGACATGTCTTTAAGGTCATCAGATTTTGTCCATCCCTGTTTTCTGTCATCACCAGACATGTAGCGATATTGACTGCCTGCAATTTGTTTTATTCTGTATTCTTGTTTTTTATTGAATTCAACAATAAAGCCACCCTTGCCATCACTTTGTGTCATAAACATTAACCCAACAATACTCTTATCTCCACTTGCCTTATCCAACTTTAAGCTAGACACTAATCGAAACAAATTATCTTGTTCTCCAAATCCACCCAAAACTGCATAAGGAGATTTTTTGGCTTTCCGGTTCATTATCATCTCGCCATCCTGCACAATAAATAAATTGTCGGCATCGGCAAGCATTGGCCAATACGTATTTACGCTATCAAAATTTTCACTTAGTATTAGCTGATCAAACTTAACGTTAACATTTTGAGAAAATAAAACTGTGCTTGTAACAAACGTGAGGAAAATGAAACTAAACAGTATTCGGAGGTAATTTCGCATTGTAATTAATTGAGTGTTTTATTAACGTCAAATTTACTAAAATATGTACGTCTAAAATCAGAATTAGTTTATCTTTGTGCGATGAAAAAATTGGTAATCATAAGTATTATGGCCGTTTTCATAGGATTTTCATCTTGTGAAACAGATTTTGATGTAAACCAAGAATGGACTGAAATTCCGGTTATTTATGGATTATTGAACACGGCAGATTCCATTACTTATGTTAGGGTTCAAAAGGCCTTTTTAGGGGATGGAGATGCTTTTATTTATGCAAGCCAGTCAGACTCTATTTATTTTCAAGATGCAATAAGTGTTAAAATAGAAGAGTGGGATAACGGAATTTTTGTTGATAGTACAATATTGGTTAAAGATTCTTTGGTTGTAAAAGACACTGGTATTTTTTCAAATTCACCACATGTATTGTTTAAAACAGTTGGCACCTTTCAGGTTCAGGATGAAAAGCAATACAAATTAGAAGTGTTAAATTCTTCTACCGGTAAATTATCTACTTCTGAAACAAATGTGGTAGAGAAGATAATTGTTTCAAAACCTCGAGTTCAGGCAACTTCAAAGGTTGAACTGTTTACACAAGATTATGACGTTACCTTTTTAAGCGGAACGAATGGAAAGATTTATGATTTAGTAATTCGCTTTAACTACTTAGAAGAGGATGTTAATGATCCTACACAACAGGTATCGAAATATGTAGATTGGTTTTTTCCTTCTGAGACAGTACCAAATTCTGCTAATAATGAATCTGTGGAGATATTAATAGCAGCTGGTTCCTTCTATACGTTTTTGTCTAGTGTATTAGAGCCTGACCCAACGGTGAACAGATATTATTGCGGTTTGGATTTTATGTTTTCTGCAGGAGCAGATGATCTTTACACGTATATTCAAGTAAACGAGCCACCATTGGGAATTGTACAAGAAAGACCTCAGTTTTCAAATATTGAAGGTGGATTAGGAATATTCAGCAGTCGACTAAATACGAGTGTAGTAGATAAGCTTTTGACTTCAGATTCTGAAGGAGAGCTATATAGTGGCTCAGAAACTTCCAATTTGGGTTTTATAGGTCGTTCAAATGCCTGTCAATGATACCTTTAGCCTGCGAATAGGCTAAAAATCTGTCTTTTTGTCATTCAATTTTCTCTTTTAATTTCTCATGTCATATAATATGTGTCAATATTGCCTTAAATGGGCAATGGCATAATGCTTGAAGATTAGATAATTGTATTTAAAATCAACAAAAATTAAGAAGAATGAAAAAAATAATTGGAATTGACTTAGGAACTACCAACTCATGCGTTGCAGTAATGGAAGGTAATGAGCCGGTTGTAATACCTAATAGCGAGGGCCGAAGAACAACGCCTTCTATCGTAGCATTTCTAAAAGATGGAGAACGTAAAGTAGGTGACCCTGCAAAGCGTCAGGCCATAACTAACCCACAACACACCATTTCATCTATTAAAAGATTTATGGGAGAAACATTTGATAATGTTACCAAAGAAGCGGGACGTGTATCTTATGAAGTGGTTAAAGGAGATAACAATACGCCAAGAGTAAAAATAAATGACAGAATGTACACACCACAGGAAATTTCTGCAATGGTGCTTCAGAAGATGAAGAAAACAGCTGAAGATTATTTAGGCACTGAAATTACTGAAGCAGTAGTTACAGTACCCGCGTATTTTAATGATTCGCAAAGGCAGGCAACTAAAGAAGCCGGTGAAATTGCAGGTTTAAATGTTCAACGTATCATAAACGAACCAACTGCAGCAGCACTTGCATATGGATTAGATAAGAAAAACATAGATTCTAAAGTTGCAGTGTTCGACTTAGGTGGTGGAACATTTGATATTTCTATTTTAGAATTAGGTGACGGTGTATTCGAAGTAAAATCTACTAATGGTGATACACACTTAGGTGGAGATGACTTTGACCATGTAATCATAGATTGGTTAGCAGATGAGTTTAAAAATGACGAAGGTTTGGATTTGAGAAAAGATCCAATGGCAATGCAGCGTTTAAAAGAAGCTGCAGAGAAAGCAAAAATTGAATTATCAAGCTCAACTCAAACAGAAGTTAATTTACCATACATAATGCCTGTTGATGGCATACCTAAGCACTTAGTAAAAACACTTACACGTGCTAAGTTTGAGCAATTAGCAGATTCTTTAATTCAAAGAACTTTAGAGCCATGTAAAAAAGCATTAGCGGATGCAAAATTATCTAATGCAGAAATTGATGAAGTAATTTTGGTTGGTGGTTCTACCAGAATACCTGCTATACAAGAGTTAGTAGAAAAATTCTTTGGTAAGAAACCATCAAAAGGAGTTAATCCTGATGAAGTAGTGGCAGTGGGTGCATCAATACAAGGTGCAGTACTTACCGGTGAAGTAACAGATGTTTTATTACTTGATGTTACTCCTTTAAGTTTAGGTATTGAAACAATGGGTAGTGTATTCACTAAATTAATTGAGGCGAACACTACTATACCAACTAAAAAATCAGAAGTATTTAGTACGGCTTCAGACAACCAGCCATCAGTAGAAATACATGTGTTGCAAGGAGAAAGAGCAATGGCAGGTGACAATAGAACTATTGGTAGGTTTCACTTAGATGGAATTCCACCGGCTCCTAGAGGAGTGCCACAAGTTGAGGTAACGTTTGACATTGATGCCAATGGAATACTAAGTGTAACAGCTAAAGATAAAGCCACAGGTAAATCTCAGAACATTAGAATTGAAGCATCTAGTGGTTTAACAGATGATGAAATTCAAAAAATGAAGCAAGATGCTGAAGCACATTCTGCAGATGACACCAAGCGTAAAGATGAAGCGGATAAAGTGAACCAAGCTGATTCAATGATTTTCACTAGTGAAAAACAATTGAAAGAGTATGGAGAAAAAATTCCTGCTGATAAGAAAACTGCAATTGAATCTGCGTTAGCTGAGTTAAAAGAAGCTCACAAGGCAAAAGACTTAGAGAAAATTGAAACTACTTTAGCTGCAATAAATACTGCATGGCAAGCTGCTAGTCAAGACATGTACCAAGGAACTGAAGGTGCAGAAAACGGACAGCAAGCAGATGCGGGTGCTGAAGGTGCAGCTCCGGAAGGGGATGCAAGTGCAAATGCTGATGAAGTTACGGATGTAGATTTTGAAGAAGTGAATGAAAGCGATTCAAAATAACTAGAATAGAGAAGTTCAAAAAAAAGTCCTGCATTGCAGGACTTTTTTTTGTCTTGTATTTTTTAGCGGAGGACTACTTTTCCGCTTCCGCCAAAATTGCCATCAATGTATATTTCTGTAACATATGTTCCGGCAATAAATGTGCTTCCTTCATCTTCCCAAACCATGCAAATATCTTCCATGGTATTTTGGTAATCCAATATGGTGCTATTGGTGAATAAGATTTCTTCACTACTTCCAATAGGAGTGAATGAACTTGAGCCTGCAGACCTTGCACCTAGGGTTTTGCCACCCGGTTCAATTACCCTTAAATATACATTTTTTGGTCCTGCTGGTGTAATTTCATTCTCTAAAACAGAGAAGCATATTTCTAATTTGTCTGTTTTTCGACTCAGTGCTGTTTCTACGTATTTACCGTTGCTTCTTCTTTTGTAAGAACTTACTTTAATATATTCTGCTCTTAACTGAGATGCTCTGCTTACTGTGCTTTCTAAATTTTTAGTTAAGGATTCAACGTTTGCACTCAGCTTAACATTTTCTTTTTTCAACGTTTCATTAGCTACCAGCAATTGGTCAACACGCTCTAAGTATTCGTTTCTTAATTTTTTTAATTCTGCTATCTCTGCTTTTAACTTAGAATTTAATCCGTTTGAATTTCTTTCTTTTCTAATTAATGCGGCTATACGTTGCTGTTGGGCATCTACGGCTGCATTCGCATCAACCAGTAGGCTATCCAATTCAGAATTTATGCCTTTATATTTATTTAGTTCAGCATAAGTTTCTCCAAGTTCTTTTTCAATTTCAACTCTTGCAGTAACCAAGCTATCCATTTTGGTCTCATAGTACTCAACATTCCCCTTGTTGTCTTTCCACAACAAAAAAGTACCTATTAAGGAAAGGGCTAATAATAGAATCCAAATTATACTTGAATTTGATTTTTTTGCCTTGACTGGTTCCATAAAAAATTGAATTAGTTCTTATAATAAACGAAAATAAACATTCTAGCGTGTAACAATTCTACTAAAACTCTTACAATTAACAAAGTTACTTACAATTTATTGGACTACAGGGTATCTGGCCATTGGGGTAACGTCTAATTGACTAAAATCATCATCCAAATATTTGTAAAAACCTGTAATGGCAATCATAGCAGCATTGTCTGTGCAATATTCTAATGCCGGAATAAATAAATCCAGGTTTTTTTCAGCAGCCAATTCTTGCATTGCTTTTCTTAATCCGCTATTTGCAGAAACTCCTCCTGCAATTGCAATTTGTGTTATTTCAGTATCATCAATAGCCATCACTAATTTTTTCAAAAGAATTTGAATAATGTTATGCTGTACAGAAGCACATAAGTCTGCTTTATTCTCTTCTATAAATGCCGGATTTTTTTGTTTTTCTTTTCTGATAAAATTTAGAAAGGATGTTTTGAATCCACTAAAACTGTAATCGTATTCACCTACATTTGGGTGAGGAAAAGTGAAAGCAACTTCATTTCCTTGCTTTGCCAGTTTGTCTATTTCTGGTCCACCCGGATATGGCAAACCCATTAGTTTTGCAACCTTATCAAACGCTTCTCCCGCTGCATCATCAGTAGTTTGACCTAGTATTTGTAACTCTGTGTGACTGCTAACTTTTAGAATTTGTGTGTGGCCACCGGAAACGGTTAAACACAAAAAAGGAAAGGACGGAACTTTGCTCTTTTCATTTTCTTGTATGCAAGCTGAAATTGCGTGAGCATGCATATGGTTTACTTCAATTATTGGTAAATTTAAGGCTTGCGCAAATGTTTTGGCAAATGATATGCCCACTAATAGGGAGCCAAGCAATCCTGGACCTCTTGTAAATGCAACTGCATCCAAGTCATTTTTGTCCACTTTTGCTTCATTCAAAGCCTGCTGCACAACCGGAATTATGTGTTTTTGATGAGCACGGGATGCTAATTCAGGTACAACCCCACCATATTTGGCATGAACGGTTTGATTTGCAATGATGTTGGCAAGTATTTTGTTACCCTTACTAATAGAGGCAGAGGTCTCATCACATGAGGATTCGATACCAAGAATGAGAATATTTTCTTTAACAGTTTTCATGTATTTTTAATGCTAATAAGAGCGTTCATTATATAGCATTCTTAAGATAAATTGAGAGGCAATATTGCGTAAACTTATCCTTTAATAAAGTCAAAATTATCAAAAAAAGACGCAAAATAATTACCATAGTGCTTATTGTACTATTTCTGCTGATTGTGGGGGCGTATTCCGTCATAAAAATTCCCGCGGTACAGAGTTGGTGCGTCAATAGGGTTACCAATGTATTATCTAATAAACTTGGGGCAGAAGTAAATGTTGGCTCAGTAGATATTGACTTTTTTACCAAGCTAGTTTTAAATGATTTGTATGTAGAAGATGAGAAAGAAGATACATTAATCACTATTCAGCAGCTCACTGCAGATTTTAATGTGTTTTCATTTGGTGATAAATATTTTGATGCCTCAAGCATAGATTTGTACAATGCGAATTTGCGAATGAAAAAACGTAAAGGAGAAACGCATTCAAATTTAAAATTTATAACAGATTATTTAAAAAGCTCGAAGCCCGACTCGCTAAAAGAAGATTGGGATTTCGAAATTGAAAGTGTTTCAC
>JABDLV010000022.1 GCA_013001815.1 Bacteroidia bacterium | reverse complement strand
CGTGTAGATGAAACGATTATGTTTAATCCGCTTAGCAGAGAAGATATTAAGCAAATTGTTACTCTTCAATTAGACATATTAAAAGGTACCTTGGAACAAAATCAAATGGAACTGGAAATATCGGATGCTGCTGTTGATTGGTTAGCACAATTAGGTTATGATCCACAATTTGGAGCCAGACCATTAAAACGTGTCATTCAAAAAAGAATTCTTAATGAACTTTCTAAGCAAATTCTCTCTGGTAACATTCGGCCTGATAGCAAAGTGAAGGTTGATTTGGACAAATCCAATAACTTCACCTTTGAAAGTGAGACAACTGAAAGAGTAGAATCTTAAAATTACAATAATAAGATTATCTTAATTCCAAGCCTCTAATACAATGTATTAGGGGCTTTTATGTTCTTAACAATTACTTAACATTGAATTAACGTTAATCTAATTTAGCCTAGCAGAATTTGAGGTAATTATGCAATACTTAACTATTAATTAATACTTACTTAATATTAAAAATCATGAAAAAACTTCTCCTTTCTATTGCAGCTGTATTAGCATTTGCTTATACATCTGAAGCTCAATTAACAACACAAGCATCATTTGGCAGCGGTATTCAAATAACCGGTACAGATGCAAATAAGAATCAAACTTTTGCTACAAAAATTAACATGCGTATTCAACCACGTTACGATGGTATGTACGTAGATGCAGATGGTTCCGACTATATGGACCGATGGTATGTTCGAAGAGGAAGAATAAAAGCAGCCGGTTGGGCCTTTAGTAAAAACATTGAGTTTAAAATGCAGTACGATATGGTTGGTGGAAACGTATTAGATGCATTAGTAAAATTTAAAGTGGCTGACAACACAAAAATATGGTTTGGACAAGGCAAATTAAACGGAAATAGAGAATCCAATATATCTTCTCAAAAATTACAATTTGTTGATAGGTCTATGCTGAGCTCTAAATTTACTTTAGATAGAGACGCAGGTGTAGGACTAGAACATAAAATTAAAGCGGGAGAAAATTTCGTAATCAAAGAGAAGGTTTCTATTGCTCAAGGTGACGGTATAAACAATAAGAGTTTTTCTAATGGACATGCATACACAGGAAGAATTGAAATATTACCATTAGGAGAATTCACAAAAAAAGGAGATTACTCTGGTGGGGATTTAAAAAGAGAAAAAAAGCCAAAACTTGCCATTGGTGTAAGTTATGACATGAATACCAAATCCGTTAAAGAACGTGGACAGAAAGGGGATGCAGTTGCAGACTCATTAGTTTCTGATCTTTCGACCTTATTTGCAGACTTTATGTTTAAAGTAAATGGTTTTTCCTTAATGGGTGAATTTGCAACTCGTGAAGTTGCAGATGATTTTGCACAAGGCACATATTATACGGGATCTGCAATAAATGTACAAGCTGGTTATTTATTCAAAAATAATTTTGAGGTTGCAGGCAGAGTAAGTATGCTTTCACCAGATAAAGAAGTAGGTGATGACATAAGCGAAGTAACCATAGGTTTATCACGCTACATTGTTGGCCATAACTTAAAAATACAAAGTGATTTTGGCATTATACAAGAAGATAATAGCGATGATGAATTTATGTTCAGACTACAAATGGAGGTTGCATTTTAAACCTTTTCTAAAGAAAATGAAAATGTAGAGCCTTTACCGGGTTCGCTGCTCACACCTATTTTACCACCGTGAGCTTCTACTATATGTTTTACTATAGCTAGACCTAAGCCGGTTCCGCCTTGTTCGCGGCTACGGCTTTTGTCTACGCGGTAAAATCGTTCAAACAAGCGCCCTTGATCCTCTATAGAAATGCCAATTCCATTGTCTTTAACATGTATCAATACCAAGTCTTGATTTTCAGTATATGAAACCTCTGTAATTCCATTCTCACTTCCATACTTAATCGAATTTACAATTAGGTTAACCAGCACCTGTCTAATTGCATTTTTATCTGCATTCACATAAAATGCTTTATCCGTTTTTGAATCTATCCTAAGTGTGACTCCTTTTTCTTTCGCCATTAACTCTAATGACTCCATTGTATCTTTTACCCATTCATTAATTTCGAACGTCTGTTTCTCGAGCAACATTTCACCACCTTCTATTTTTGAAACACTTTCTAAATCATCCACAATACTTATTAACCTATCCAGGCTTTTTGTGGCTTTTTTTAAATAAAGTAAATTAATGTCCTGATCTTCTATTCCGCCATCTAACAAGGTGTGGACATAACCCTGAACAGAAAAAATGGGAGTTTTCAATTCGTGTGAAACATTTCCCAGAAATTCTTTTCTAAACATTTCCAGTTTCATTAACTGACTAATTTCTTCTTTCTTATCTTCTTCCCACTCTCCTAGTTTTTCATTTATTACATCCGCAATTTCCGATGGTTTTACTGCATCATCTGTAATTTGATATTTATCGGTTTTGTTTTGTATTAAATTCCTATAGATAGGTTTTAATCGATTATATAAATACTTATTCAATAAAAAATGAAATATGAAAAAGGAGAAAAGAAAACAAACAACACCAAAAATCGCAAAGCTCATAATAGGAAGCGAGACAAGGGTAAAATGAGTAAGCAGATAAATACTAATACATGCCAGCGTTGACACCAGCAAAGCACCAATAATGGAAAGATTTAGCGCTTTTTGCGATTTCATGAGAAAATAATTTTGACTAAAGTAAGAAGAATGACCGAATGCCTTTTAAAAGAAAAATAACTAGTTTAAGTCAAACTTATAACCAATTCCTTTTACCGTTTTTATAAGACCATCACCTAGTTTTTCTCTTATTTTTCGAATATGAACATCAATGGTTCTATCTCCAACTACCACATCTTCCCCCCAAACCATATTCATAATATCTTCGCGTTTGAAAACTTTTCCAGGTTTAGAAATTAACAATGCTAAAAGCTCAAATTCTTTACGCGGCAGTGCTATTTCATTGTTATCCTGAACAATTAAATAACGATCCCGGTCAATGGTAAGGTTGCCAATTTGTAAAATCTGGTTTTCTTGCTTTTTTTCAGTAC
>JABDLV010000003.1 GCA_013001815.1 Bacteroidia bacterium | reverse complement strand
ACTGGAAAGAACTTGGTGGTAGAGATAAAAAGATTACCCCTTATTCGTTTGATGAAATATTAGAATCCTATACTGAAGAAGAATTAGGTGAAGATCTGGAGCATGTACCTGCTCTATTTAATGAGCAGATAAAACAAGATGAAGGTATTGTCGTATTTGCGCTGCAATATTTTTACAATCCTTATGGTCCGGGTAAAAAGCTGTATGTTGATGATATAAGTACAATAGACTTATTTTTTGGTAAACAATGGTACCCTACTACAAAGCCGGCTGCTCAGCTCGGTTTTTGGCCATTGATATTGGGTACTTTATTAGTAAGTATTGTTGCAATCCTTTTTGCCTTACCTTTTGCTTTAGCTGCATCTATATATTTAGCTGAACTTGCTAGTAAGCGCGTTAGGAGTTTTATGAAACCCACAATTGAATTATTGGCGGGTATTCCTTCTGTGGTTTATGGTTTCTTTGGACTAGCAGTTATTGTTCCATTTGTAAAAGACTTGTTTGATATACCTGTAGGTGAAACTGCCTTGGCCGGTGCAATTGTACTGGCAATAATGGCTTTGCCAACCATAATAACTATAGCAGAAGATTCATTACGCACAACACCAAGAGCTATGCGTGAAGCAAGTTTAGCACTTGGAGCAAATAAATGGCAAACCATTTTAAAAGTAAGTATCCCTTACTCTATATCGGGTATAACTGCAGCTATCATATTAGGTGTTGGTAGAGCAATTGGCGAAACCATGGCAATACTAATGGTATCTGGTAATGCAGCAGTTATTCCAAACTCATTGTTAAAACCTGTTAGAACCATTCCGGCAACCATAGCAGCAGAACTTGGTGAAGCACCTTTTGGGGGCTTACACTTTAAATCACTGTTCGCACTTGGATGTATATTATTTGTAATAACAATGGCAGTAAATTTCTTAGTTGAAGTTATGTCACCAAAAAGAAGAGTAAATTGAGTACAGGAAAAATAAGCATTACAGAAAAGTATGCTCGTACGAAGCGTATAAAGCAATCGCTTGCTTTTGGCCTAATTACGTTTCTAAGCATTTCTGTACTTGCAATACTGTTCCTTATTCTTGGCTTTATCATAGTGAGAGGAATGCCTGTTATTAGTTGGGAATTTTTAACCGAGGCCCCACGAAACAGCATGACGGAAGGAGGAATCTTTCCCGCCATAGTAGGTACTTTCGCATTGGTAACAGGGAGTATGGTTTTTGCGTTTCCGGTTGGTGTAATGTCGGGTATTTATGCGCATGAATATTCAAAAGATGGTTTCTTTAAACGGTTCATTACGGTAATGACCAATAACTTGGCTGGCGTGCCTTCAATTGTATTTGGCTTATTTGGAATGGCTTTATTCGTGCATCAGTTGGAGTTTGGTGATTCAATTATTGCGGGTTCTTTAACCTTGGGCTTATTAGCACTTCCGGTTGTTATTAGAACAACAGAAGAAGCTGTGAAGTCCATACCCAATTCATTCCGTGAAGCTAGTTTAGCATTGGGTGCAAGCAAGTGGCAAACCGTTGCAAGAGTAGTTTTACCGGCTGCATTTCCAAATATCATAACCGGTTTAATATTAAGCGTAGGCCGTGTGGCTGGAGAAACTGCACCAATACTTTTTACTGTTGCAGCATACTTCTTACCAAAACTACCAAGTAGTTTATACGACCAGGTAATGGCCTTACCATACCATCTATATGTAATTGCAACTAGTGGCGTAGATATAAAAGCCAGCAGAGACATGGCTTATGGCACAGCACTGGTTTTAATTGCAATTGTATTAATATTAAATCTACTAGCTAATTGGATGCGCAGGCATTATGGCAAAAAAGTAAAAACCAATTAAAGAATGAGCGAGGAAAATTACAAAATTGAAGCGCGAAACGTACATCTATACTATGGTGCATTCCATGCACTAAAGGGAATAAGTATGGGCGTTAATAAAAACGAAGTAACTGCATTAATTGGGCCATCAGGTTGTGGTAAGTCTACATTCTTACGATTGTTTAATCGAATGAATGACTTAATTGATGGCGTAAAAATAGAAGGAGATATACTAATTGATGGAAAACCTATTTATAAAAAAGGAATTAAAATTGATGAGCTTAGAAAAAAAGTAGGAATGGTATTTCAAAAGCCAAATCCGTTTCCAAAATCTATTTTTGAAAATGTTGCCTATGGCCTACGTGTAAACGGAATTAAGCACAAAAAATTTATTGAAGAAAGAGTTGTACGCTCATTAGAACAAGCTGCACTTTGGGATGAAGTAAAAGATAAATTAAAAAAATCTGCATTTGAACTTTCTGGGGGACAGCAGCAAAGACTATGTATAGCAAGAGCTTTGGCTATTGAACCCAGTGTATTATTAATGGATGAACCGGCTTCTGCGCTTGATCCCATTTCTACAAATAAAATTGAGCAATTAATCTACGAGCTCAAAAAAGATTTTACAATTATGATTGTTACACACAATATGCAGCAAGCAGGTAGAGTGAGTGATAACACCGCGTTCTTTTATTTGGGTGAATTAATTGAATACGATACAACACAAAAAATATTTATGAATCCCACAGACGAAAAAACACAGCGATATATCACAGGTCGTTTTGGATAAATTATTGTATATTTAGTTTTAGAGTTAAAATCATGGAAGAACCGGTAACACATTTAGATATAGAATTGCAAACACTCAAAAATGACTTAAACGATATGTTTGGGTTAGTAGTAAAGCAATTGGATAAAGCCAAAAGAGCATTAATTGACATAGATAAAGACTTAGCACATGAAGTGCGAGCAAATGAAAAAAGAGTAAATGGCTTCGAGTTAAAAATTGACCGCGATTGTGAAGGCATAATAGCCCTATATAAGCCTGTGGCCGTAGATTTGCGTCTGGTATTGGCTGCTTTGAAAATCAACATGAATTTGGAACGTATTGGAGATATAGCAGATGGAATTGCACAGTTTGTTGTTCAAATTGAACAGAATCAAGAAAAGCTAGAACCTTCTGATGAATTGCTTAAAAA
>JABDLV010000262.1 GCA_013001815.1 Bacteroidia bacterium | reverse complement strand
CAATACAGGAGTGATGGTGTTTAACAATAATGAAAAAATTAGAGAATTGTTCAATGAATGGCTGCGGGTTTATAATGAGAAAATCGATGTGTATCCACACGATCAAACTCCATTTATGGAAGCATTGATGAATAAAAATATTAAGTTGTATGTTATGCAGGCTATTTATAATTTCAGATTCCCTTACCTCGTAACAGTTCCCGGGCTAAAAGTGAAATTATTTCATGGCAGGTCAAATAATTTTCATGCGCTTGCTAATAAAGTGAACAAAAAAATAAAGCACAGATCATGGTCGCCTGTATCAGGCTTGGTTTATGAAAGAGTAAGCACTAAAGCGTATTTAATTGGCCTGATACCAAAAGGTGTGTATTCTAAGTACCAACAATTTAAGCGGCTTATTGGACGCTAAATAAAAAACCCATTGATTTCTCAATGGGTTTTTGCTTTAAATAAATTAATCTTTCTTATCATCAGGCCCCTTGTCATCCCCGGGTGAACCTGAAATTGAATTACGCATGTCTGTATCAGACTGAATATTTTGGAATTTATAATAATCCATTAATCCTAACTGCCCCTCTTTAAAGGCATGTGCAATAGCTTCAGGAACCTGAGATTCTGCCTGTATTACATTTGCTCTTGCTTCTTCTGCTTTGGCACTCATTTCTTGTTCTAATGCAACTGCCATGGCTCTTCTCTCCTCTGCTTTTGCTTGCGCAATTTTTAAATCTGCACTTGCTTGTTCAGTTTGAAGTTTCGCACCAATGTTTTCTCCTACATCAATATCAGCAATATCAATACTCAATATTTCAAATGCAGTACCGGAGTCCAAGCCCTTTTGTAACACTGCTTTTGATATGCTATCAGGATTTTCAAGTACAGCTTTATGTGTGTGAGATGAACCTATACTGGAAACAATACCCTCACCTACTCTGGCTAAAATGGTTTCTTCACCGGCACCACCAACTAATTGGTTAATGTTTGCCCTAACGGTTACTCGTGCTTTTACAATTAATTGAATACCGTCTTTTGCCATGGCGCTCACCGGTGGTGTTTCAATTACTTTTGGAGTAACAGATACTTGCACTGCTTCCTCCACATCTCTACCGGCTAAATCAATTGCGGTAGCCAACTTGTACGTTAATGGAATGTTTGCCTTATCTGCACTGATTAATGCGTTAATTACATTGGGTACATTTCCTTTTGCCAGGTAATGCGTTTCCATATCATTGCTTGTTACAGATAATCCCGCCTTCGTTGCCTTAATTAACTCATTAACTATAATTTTTGGCGGTACTTTACGTAATCGCATAAAGAACAGTGTAACAATGGATATTTTTACTTTAGATGCTATTGCTGTTATCCAAAGGTTAATTGGTATGTAGTAAAAGAAAATTAAAAAGAGAACAACTATTACTACCAGCAGTACAACACCGCTTAAAGATTCTAACATATTATTTTAGTTTAAGGTTTCTACAATTACTTTATTGGTTAATATTTTTAACACCTTTACTTTGGTGTTTTCATCAATTAAATCTCCGGTTGATTCGGCTTCAAATGTTTTATCATTAATCATTACCGTACCCATTGGTCTTAATGCAGAAATGGTTTCACCCACATCACCTTCATTAATATCTAATTTTTCTGTTCCCGGCACACTCCACTTCATTTCATCTTGTAGACCAATTTTATCCCAGGTTCTCATTCTAAATGTTAGAATGATGGCTACCAGAGTTAATGCCACAGAAGATGCTGCAACAATATTCCCTGTAGTTGAATCAAATTCTGAATAGGACAAATAAATTCCTGCCAACACTGAAAGTGCTCCAATAATACCGGCAATGAATCCAGGTATTAAAATAATTTCAAGAATTATTAATACTATCCCTACAAGAATTAATGTGATAATTGTGGCCCACATAATGAATTTCCAAAATCAATAAAACCAAAGATAGTATTAAAATCTAATCCATAAATCCAAAAAAAATACCGAATCTGATTGTTCAAATCCGGTACTTTCTATAGCTTTTAAACCTTATTACTGTCTCGGCTTATAATATTTTAATGCAGTAGGCATGTAGTCGTTTATAGCCTTTATTCGCTTTTCGTTGGTTGGATGAGTACGTAAAAAATTTGGTGTTTCATTTGGATGAGCCGCTTCCATTCTACTCCAAAATTCACCAATTCCACGTGGGTCATATCCTGCCATCGCCATAAACACTAATCCCATTTTATCTGCTTCAGATTCATGCTCTCTTGAAAAAGGAAGTAACACACCTAATTGTGTAGTTGCCCCATAAGCTGTTTGATACATTGCTCTTGTTTCAGCCGGTTTATTTACCATGGCAACATCTAAAGCTAAGCTTCCGGTTTGAGCTAATAACATTTGAGACATACGTTCATTGCCGTGTCTGGCAATTGCATGCGCTATTTCATGTCCTAATACAAAAGCCAAACCTCTTTCATCTTGCGTATGTTTTAAAATTCCGGAGTATACAACCACTTTACCTCCCGGCATTGCCCATGCATTTGCTTGGTCATCATTTACAAGGTTAAACTCCCATTTATATCCTTTAACTTTTTTCGATAGTCCTTCTTGCTTCATGTACTGCAACACTGCAGTTGCAATTCTTGCACCGGTATTCTTAACCATTTGCGCATCTGAATTGTTTGAAGCAACGGGAGGATTTTCATTTAGAAACTGACTGTAGCTCGTTAAACTCATGGCTACTAGTTGGCTTTCTGGTATTAGATTTAGACCTTTTCTTCCGGTAATTGGATTTTTGTTACAACTGTAGGTAACAAAAACAATTAGGGTTAAAACAAGAACCCGCTTAAATGCTTTCATAATGTTAAAATTAAGTGTTAATCAATACTAGCAGAAAGGCCTCTATCTAATAGAGCATCTGCCATTGGTCTAAGTTTATCTACAGTTCCGGATTTAACTGAGCATTTGCCATTATTGTGCACAATTATTGAGCACTGTTCAGCTTGCTCTCTATCATGCTGGCAAACATCAATTAACGATTCAATCACAAAATCAAATGTGTTGACATCATCATTAAACAGAACCAAGTGGTTTTCTTGCTTCTCTTTCGCTTCCGTTTCTAAAGCTTCAAATGTTTCTTCTTGATAGCTCATGTTCTAAACTGTTACTTAGTTATGATTATGACAAATTTAATACCAATGCGTTTAATCCGTCATATTTCGGATGTTAATTATAAACAGTTATTAACACCAATTTTAACCTAAAAAAGTATTCCTTAGGCTAATTTACTTAAAGTTTTTGTTTAAATGAAGGGGTTATCTGCGCTCGAGGTCAATTTTTCGACCATTTATAATAGCCACGGGATAGGCGTCTTTATAGCCAATGTCGCGCAAACGAAAGCATTCGCTCATTATTTCAGAGTATTTATCCGATTCACCGGAGAAAAATAATAACCAGCCACTTTTTGAAGTTTCATGGCTTATGGGTTCTAATCCCTTATTTGCCAAGTTCTCATATACTTTTTCTACCGGTTGAGACCTAAATGCACCAATTTGTACTTTGTAAACTGCTCCTCGTAATTCTGCAGGCAAATCATCAGATTTCAATTGCCCTACTAATGTTGCGTATTTACTAACCGGTTTTGGTTTGTTTGGAGAAGTTGCTTTTGGCTTAGGAACGTATTCTTTCTGCTTAACTGCATCTTTTGTAATTGCAGTAGTGTTCTTACCTGTTATACCGTGTTGTGCAGTTGGAAAATGATTCGTTACAGCTAAAGACTCTGTATCATCAACCTCTCTTCTTAGTAACAATTCTTGCCTAACTTTTTTCGGACTGTTTTCATTAAATGTTATGGTTTGTCCAACAGGGTTATATCCTTCTTTCCTCACTGTAACGCGGTATTGACCAGGGCCAGGTAAAACATACTCGTAACTACCGGTGTTCTCTTTACTTTCTAGCGTAGATATTTTTTCTTTTGTCTTAAGACTTGTAACTGTAATTGTGGCTGACTTATCATTATGGTCATCTGGAGTTATGATATGTCCATTCACGAATATTGCGCCTCCTGAAACCTCATCAGACTTGGTATGATATAAGGTACTGTAACCGGAACGGCTTTCTCTATTCGATGCGAAAAATGCGCCTCCTTTAGATGCCATTACAAAATAATAATCATCATAAGCAGAGTTATAAGGTTCACTGAGAATCTCCGGCTCTGTCCAGGTTTGATTTTTTGGGTCGTAAATAGATTTATATATATCATATCCTCCCATTCCTGAAGGATTGTTTGAGCTGAAATAAAGTACGTTTTCAGTTTCAATAAAGGTTGGGTAACCTTCATCATTAATTGTATTTATAAAATCAGGCAATCGCACCGGGTCTGCCCACTCTCCTGTTATGCTTTTCTTAACCATAAAAATGTCTTTGCTGCCTTGGGTCTTTTTACCATAACTAGCGAAGAACATGTATTTCTCACTCCAAGAAAGAAATGCCTGATTGTCTTTATCATCAGGATTATCGTGAGTTGATAGATACCTTTCTGGAATATCCGCAAAATTACCCTCTTCAGTAGCTCTGGAAAATACAGCACCTACTTCTTTACTTACCACCTCTTTTTTGTCTTGAATTTTTGAGCTTTCATCCATTGCCATATTGTTCATAGACTTTAAACAACTTTCTATGTCCTCATTCAATTTTAATTTTTCAATGGTGGCCTTATTGCCTATTTTTTTATAAACGGTATACGAGTTGATGGCTTTTTGAAACTGATTACTTTTTTGAAACGCTTTTCCCATGTAATAGAATACATCATTATTAACCAAAGGAGAATTACTGGCAAACTCCAAAAAAGCAACTGGAGACTGCTCGGGATTATTTTGCTTAAGAAGACAAACACCATATTTATAATTGAATTCGTGATTTTGATTGTGCCTATCCACCAATTTGGCATATAAAGGAGCTGCAGCATCAAAATTTCCTTCATCAAAGAATTTTTGTGCTTTCTTATACAGAGTCTTTTCGCTTTGGGAGTATACGCTAGTACTTGCCGTGAAAAGCAACAATAACATAAACACAAAAGCTATCCAATTCCTCATATTCATAGGGTGGGAAATCATAGTTCTTATTAACTATTTTATACCCATTTTGAACTAAAATGTTACACTAAGTTTGTATTGAATATCAAAGGATTATGGAAAAAATTCAGAATGAAATTATTAGCAGAATTTGAGGACTTTGATAAGCACACCAAGCAAATTGCAACACAATAATTATCAGTGATTTAAGCATCCTAAGTTAATTTAAAGATTTAGATAGTTTATAATTTTAACATGCATAAAAAAAGCGAAACACGGTAAAGTGCTTCGCTCTTGTATTGTTATTTATAGTTGCTTAATCGTTCTTCATTATTTTAACTCTTTGCATTTCATTTCCTTGATGCAATTCTACAATATACATCCCGGAATTAAAATTGCTTGTATTTATACTATAATTGAACTTGG
>JABDLV010000149.1 GCA_013001815.1 Bacteroidia bacterium | reverse complement strand
ACTTATCCTTTGCTTCGTTTAAATGAGATTTAATAATGTTGAGTTTCGGATTTTCAATTAAGCCATCAACAAAAATGATCAATTCAGCTTTGCCCATTGAAGCAACATCAATTTGCTCTACTAATTCAACTTCATCTTCAAAATGTTCTTCTTCATGATGTCCTTCCGGTGCCTCTTCGGTTGATTCGGGTTCTGAATCAACTGAATCTTTTTCTGCTTTTTGATCTGTATCATCCGTTGCAGCTTCAACAATGTTTTGATCTTTAACTTGTACTTCAGAAGCTTCCGTAGGATTTACTTCGATGGCCTCGACCTTTTCTGTTGCAGCTTTTTCTGCTTCAGGGGTAGCGCTTTCAACGCTTTGATCAACTGACTCTTTTTCCCCTTCTGGCGAAGGGTTAGCATTATCTAAATTTTCTTCTTGCACTCTCTTAGGTTTGTAAACTTGAAGATATTAAAAAAATATTTAAGTGATTCTGACTAAATGGGCTCTTTTTTTAGAAGATGCAACTCTTCTAAAATCTCATTATTTAGTGTGGCAGGTGCGTCAATCATAACATCTCTGCCTGAATTATTTTTTGGGAATGCAATATAGTCACGAATAGAATCGGTTCCTCCAAACATAGCACACAACCTATCAAATCCAAATGCAATTCCTCCATGTGGTGGCGCACCATATTCAAATGCATGCATTAAAAAGCCAAATTGTTCTTGCGCTTCTTCATCAGTAAAACCTAATGCCTTAAACATTTGTTTCTGCAATTCTTTATCATGAATACGAATAGAACCACCACCTATTTCAACTCCATTAATTACTAAGTCATATGCATTCGCACACACCTCACCCGGATTATCTTGAAGCATGTTCATATGCTCAGGAATAGGTGATGTGAACGGATGATGCATGGCATGCCATCGCTGACTATCCTCATCCCATTCAACCAGTGGAAAGTCTACTATCCACATAGGGCAATAGGTTTCGCTATCTTTTAAGTTTAGTTGTGAGCCCATTTCTAACCGAAGTTCGCTCATTGCAGCCAATGTGTGATCCTTATCACCAGACAAAACCAGGGTTAAACTATTCTTCTCCGCTCCAGCCTTTTCTAATACTTTTAATAAATCATCTTGAGAATAAAATTTATCTACTGAAGACTTAATGCTTCCATCTTCATTGTACTTAATGTACACCATTCCTTTTGCTCCAATTTGTGGTCTCTTCACAAATTCTATTAATGCATCCGTTTGTTTACGTGTGTACCCTGCACTATTCTCTGCAACAATGGCACAAACAAATTCAGAGTCATCAAACACTTTAAAACCTTTTCCCTTAAACTCGGCCGACACATCTTTAATTTTCATATCAAACCGAACATCCGGTTTGTCATTTCCATAATTTTCCATTGCATGTGCATAGGTCATCACTTCAAAATTTGGCAGCTCTACATTCTTTACTTTCTTAAATAAGTGCTTGGTTAATCCTTCAAAAGTTTCTAAAATATTATCCCTTGTAACAAAAGACATTTCGCAATCAATTTGTGTAAACTCCGGTTGCCTGTCGGCACGCAAATCTTCATCTCTAAAGCACTTTACTATTTGAAAATACTTATCAAACCCAGAAACCATAAGCAATTGCTTAAATGTTTGTGGGGATTGAGGCAAAGCATAAAATTGTCCGGCATTCATTCGAGATGGAACAATAAAGTCTCTGGCTCCTTCTGGTGTAGATTTAATAAGTACAGGCGTTTCTATTTCTAAAAAACCGGAACTGTCTAAATATTTTCTGGTTTCTTGCGCCAATTGATGACGTAACACAAAATTTTGACTTACTACATTTCTTCTTAAGTCCAAATACCTATACTTCATTCTTAAATCTTCCCCACCATCGGTTTCGTCTTCAACAATAAATGGAGGAACAATAGCCGAATTAAGCACTGTTAATTCACTAACAATTATCTCAATTTCTCCGGTAGGTATTTTTAAATTCTTGTTACTTCTTTCTTTTACTTCACCTTCAACTTGGACCACATATTCTCTTCCTAACTGCCTGGCTTGTTCGCACAATTCGCTGTCAGTATCCATATTAAAAACCAATTGGGTCACTCCATACCTATCTCTTAGGTCAATAAAAGTCATACCGCCCAAGTCTCTATTTCTTTGCACCCAGCCGCATAATTTTACTTTTTTATTTACTTCTTTTGGACTTAACTCCCCACAATTATGTGAACGATAATTTAACATTTGTTATCTAATTTATTGGACTAATGGAGACAAAATTACGTTATTAATCTATCTTAATATTTAATATTTATTAAAAATTGAAATCCTCCAAATTTATTAACTTGGCTTTGTTTTTAGTGAAGGAATAAACATATAAAAAAATGTTATTGAACTATTTAGATACTGTATTTAAGCAGCTTACAGAGCTTACGGATAATTTGAATGAGTTGGATTATTGCAGACCATTAACTGTTTTATCTGATAACACAATAGGCAAACACGTAAGGCATATAATTGAGTTTTTTGAATGTTTTGACGAGGGCTGCAAATCAGGTATGGTAGATTATGATAAGAGAGAAAGAAATATTGAATTGGAGCAATCACCAATTTATGCATCTACCAAATTGAATGATTTATATGAATCTATTTCATCTGTTAATTCAAATGTTTCGTTAAAACTGAATAGCATGCTAACCGGTGAAATGCCGGCAGGTGCGAGCCCGGTTGAAACTTCATTTAAACGCGAATTGATTTATACACTTGAACATGCTATACACCACATGGCAATTATTGAAATAGGAATAAAACAGGAAATAAAACATTTTGATTTACCTGAAAATTTTGGTGTTGCATTTTCTACAGTTTCTTACAGACAAGAAGAATGTGTACAGTAACCTATGTACCTTTAAAAAGCAATTCATATATTCTTACCCAAAACAGAGATGAAGGATATAATCGTCCCCATGCTCTGAGCCCAAAAATTTATAATCAAGAAGGTTCTTCTCTTCTATACCCTAAAGATCCCGTTGGAAATGGCACATGGATGGCTACCTCAGATAACGGCTTAAGCGCCTGCTTACTAAATGGAGCATTTGAGAAACATAAGCGTAATTTGCCTTATGACAAATCTCGCGGCCTAATACTATTAGACCTTTTTGCATATGGTAATGTACCTGATTTTATAAGCGATTATAAATTAAACAACATAGAGCCTTTTACGATTATTGCAATTGATAAAAGAAATGGTGGATTCGAAATTGCTTGGGATGAAAACATATTACACAGTAATAAATTTAGCCTGGACCAACATCAAATTTGGAGCAGCTCTACACTGTACTCCCTTTCACAAAAAAAAGAAAGACATCAGTGGTATAAAGACAAAATTGCACTGGGTGAAATGAAACATTGGGACAACGCGATGCAATTTCACTTGCAAAGCAATAATAATACAGAAAACGCAATACTAATGAAACGTGAGCATGTGGGAACAGTCAGTGTAACAAGCGTTAAATTATCTGACGAAACTACAGAAATGAAATATCTTGATTTGCAGAATAAAGAAGAGATAAAAGTTAATTTAAACACTGCAGTGCTGAACAAATAATGATTGCAAAATATTTACGTTGGGAGTTTTGGCCTGCACTTGTCTTTTACCTTCCCTTCTTTTTTTACTTTATATTTCTCTGCATAAAAGCCAGAAGCCTCTCATTCTTTACTGCCAGTAATCCATCGCAATATTTAGGTGGAATGGCAAAAGC
>JABDLV010000259.1 GCA_013001815.1 Bacteroidia bacterium | reverse complement strand
CACCAGGGCAACATTAAAATTGCATTAAAATACGATCCGTTAACACGTGAAAGTGCTTTCAGAAAATTGAGTCGCGCTTCTCGTCCGGGTTTAAGAAAATATACTTCATCAGGAGATTCACCAAGAGTATTAAATGGCTTGGGTGTTTCGGTTATTTCTACTTCTAAAGGTGTGATGACTGATAAAGAAGCAAGAAAGCTAAATGTAGGTGGTGAAGTGTTGTGTTACGTTTATTAAAATAAAAGATAATGTCACGAATAGGAAAAGCACCAATAACAATACCAAGCGGAGTTGAAGTAAAATTCGATAAAGCGGTAGTAAAGGTTAAGGGTCCAAAAGGAGAATTAGAGCAACAATTGAAAGAGGATATTGCTTTAGAAATTGCTGATGGTACCATTAATGTAACCAGACCTACAAATCAAAAACGTCACCGTGCCATGCATGGTTTATATCGTTCATTAGTTGCAAACATGGTGCAAGGTGTGCATGAAGGATTTAAAATTAGTTTGGAATTAGTTGGGGTAGGTTTTCGTGCAAGCAACAAAGGGCAGTTATTAGATTTAGTTTTAGGTCATTCTCATCACGTTTTATTTGCGTTGCCACCTGAAGTTAAAGTAGTAACAGAAACAGTTAAAGGTAAAAACCCAATAGTGCATTTAGAAAGCCATGACAAACAATTAGTGGGTCATGTTGCTGCAAAAATAAGATCATTCAGACCACCGGAGCCATATAAAGGTAAAGGGGTTAAATATGTAGGTGAACAGTTAAGACGTAAAGCTGGTAAGTCAGCTGCTAAAGCTTAATAAAATGAAAAGTAAAAAAGCAACAAGAAGACAAAGCATTAGGTACAGAATTAGAAAGAGAATAAGTGGCTCTGCCGCTGCTCCTCGCATGTCTGTATTTAGAAGTAATAAGGATATTTATGTTCAATTAGTTGATGATGTAAATGGGGTAACTCTTGCTGCAGCATCTTCTAAGAAAGTATCTGAAAAAGGAAATAAAACAGAAACAGCTGCTCAAGTTGGAAAATTAATTGCTGAAACGGCCAGTGAAAAAGGCATTAGCAAAGTGGTTTTTGACAGAAGCGGTTACTTATATCATGGAAGAGTGAAAGCATTGGCAGAAGGTGCAAGAGAAGGAGGACTTAAATTTTAAATTATGTTAGGATCAAGCGCAAATCGTATTCGTACCAGCGATATAGAGTTTAAAGATAGACTGGTAAGCATTCAAAGAGTTACTAAGGTAAACAAAGGAGGACGTGCTTTCTCTTTCTCAGCTATTGTTGTAGTTGGTGATGAAAAAGGTGTTGTTGGTTTTGGTTTAGGAAAAGCTAAAGAGGTTAGTGATGCAGTATCTAAAGGAGTAGATGATGCAAAGAAAAATTTAATTCGTGTACCGGTTATTAACGCAACTGTTCCTCATGAACAAGTTGGTAAATATGGTGGTGCCGAAGTATTAATTAAGCCTGCATCTCCGGGTACCGGTGTAATTGCGGGTGGTGCAATGCGTGCAGTGTTAGAGTCTGTTGGTATACATGATGTACTTGCAAAATCTAAAGGTTCTTCTAATCCGCATAACGTAGTAAAAGCAACTATTAAAGCGCTTGCTACAATGAGAGATGCTTATACAGTTGCACACCAAAGAGGTGTTAAAGTAGATAAAGTGTTTAACGGCTAATAATTAATAGCGTAAACAAACAGTAATGGCTAAGATTAAAATAAAACAAGTAAAAAGCGGCATTGACAGACCTAAACGTCAGAAGTTAACATTGCAGGCTTTAGGTTTAAGAAAAATGAACCAAGTGGTTGAGAAAGAAGCTACACCTCAAATTTTAGGTATGGTAGCCAAAGTGCAACATTTGGTAGAAGTGGTTAAGTAATATAATTACAATTAAAAGAAATGAAACTACATAGTTTAAAACCAGCAGAAGGAGCAACCAAAAAAGGTAAACGCGTTGGTCGTGGTCAAGGTTCAGGTCGTGGTGGTACATCTACCAGAGGTCATAAAGGACAGCAGTCTCGTTCAGGTTACTCTAAGAAAAGAGGATTTGAAGGCGGACAAATGCCATTATACAGAAGAGTACCAAAATTTGGTTTTAAAAATATTAACAGAGTAGAATATCGTGGTATTAATTTAGCTGCAATTGATAACCTGTTAAAAGCAAATAAAGATATAAAAGAGATAACTCCGCAAATTCTAAAAGAAAATGGTTTGGCTGCTAAAAAAGACCTAATCAAAATTTTAGCAAATGGTGAGTTAACTGCAAAAATAAATGTAAGTGCTAACGCATTTTCAGAAAAAGCAAAAAGTGCAATTGAAGAAAAAGGTGGATCGGTAACCGTTGTTTCTAAATGAAAAAACTTATAACAACCATACAAAACATTTGGAAGATTGATGATCTTAGGATCAAAATCTTAAACACTCTGTTTTTCTTATTGATTTACAGATTGGGATCGCATATCGTTATTCCGGGTGTTAACCCAAATGAGTTAGCAAACTTACAAGCTCAAACAGAAGGTGGCTTGTTAGATTTAATTAACTTATTTGCCGGTGGAGCATTTTCTCGTGCATCTATTTTTGCATTGGGTATTATGCCTTATATATCTGCATCTATTATAGTGCAGTTATTAGGTGTTGCTATACCTAAGTTTCAAAAAATGCAAAGAGAGGGAGAAAGTGGCCGTAAAAAATTAAATCAATTCACTCGTTTCTTAACGGTATTGGTTTGTTTAGGGCAGGCTCCGGGTTACCTGGTTAATTTGGCAAATCAATCACCAGGTGCACTAATTATAAACTCCCATCCGGATGTAATTTCAGGACCATTTTGGTGGGTAACTTCCGTACTTATTTTGGTAAGTGGTTGTTTGTTTGTAATGTGGTTGGGTGAGCGAATTACAGAAAAAGGAATTGGTAATGGAATTTCATTAATCATTATGATTGGTATCATAGCCAGTTTACCGTTCTCATTAAAAGATGAATTATTGTCAAGATTAAACCAAGGTGGAGGACCAATTGCATTTCTTGCTGAAATGTTAATTTGGCTCGTTATAATAGGTGCTTGTATATTATTAGTACAAGGTGTACGGAGAATACCGGTGCAGTTTGCCAAGAAAATTGTTGGGAATAAACAGTACGGTGGTGCGCGTCAGTTCATACCATTAAAGG
>JABDLV010000256.1 GCA_013001815.1 Bacteroidia bacterium | reverse complement strand
AAATTGTTTGTGCCCGAGACGAGACTCGAACTCGTACGAGATTGCTCTCACCACCCCCTCAAAGTGGCGCGTCTACCAATTCCGCCACCCGGGCATTGGCTTAAAAATAAGATTAAAAAAGGGTGTTGAGAAATGATTAGAAAAGAATTTTAGTTTTAATCTAGATTGCTTTTTTGTTCCGGTGATGACTGTTCAATTGCTGGCACAGGTTCACTAGCCGGTTTGCTCAGAAAGGGTTTCATTATTTTTATCTGATAAGTTCTTCTGCTATTATTAGGCAGAGAAGCCCCTCTAATCCAAGGATTCATAATTTTTATATTCTTATAATCAGTACCATGGTCATTTGCAAAGGCTACTAAGTCTTCTACTGTATTATTAACTGTAACAACAGAATATTCTAATGGTTGATAAAGATCAGATTCATTAAAATTGAAACCATACTTTTCAGGAGAACCGATTATTTCTTTGTAGGATAGAATTCTAAAAACATATCTAGATGTTTCAGAATTAAGTAAAACTTTGTAATAGCTATCTACTTTTTGGTTGCTCAATCTTCTTTTTAGTCCATCCATGCCCATATTAAAAGATGCAGCTGCCAAAGTCCATGTACCTAATCTATCTTTAGCTTGTTGAATATATTTGCATGCGGCTTCTGTTGATTTTTCTATATGATATCTTTCATCAATTCCGCTGTTAACTTCTAAGCCATATTCTCTTCCGGTAGCCTTTAAAAATTGCCAGTAACCTGCTGCACCTGCTGGTGAAACAACATGTTCGAAGCCACTTTCTGCAACTACTACATATTTAAAATCATCAGGTATGTTATTCTTTGCTAGAATTGGTTCTATTATAGGAAAGTAACGAGCTGCCTTCTTATGCATTAGCATAGAGCGAGATTGCCAATAAGTGTTTACAAGCAGTTCCTTATCTAATCGTTCTTTTACATCATAAATTTCTACCGGAACTCGCTCACCGGCAAAGTAAATTTGCTTTGGAATATTAAGAGCATAAATATTGTAGTTTTTTGAAAATTCTATTTGTCTAGTGTCTTCACTATTTTCAGATGAAAATGTAAAGAATTTTGCCGCAGCAAAAAGAAGGGTAGCAATAATTATAAAGGAATAGAATTTTTTCATTGTTCAGTAGTTTTCAATTCTTTTTGTACGGATGTATTCACTTTTTGTTCGTGCAATTTGTGCTTGGTTGTATAAAAGAATGCAGCCATTACAGATAGAATATACCCAGCGAAGATAAATGTGTAATAATGAGCCCAAACGTCAATAGAGTATCTTATTATAATAATTAGGCTGGTAGATATTAGAGAGATGATAATAAAGGTATAGGCAACTTGTCTATCGCTTAATCCTAAATGCGCCAAACTATGCGTTGTGTGGTCTTTTCCTCCAACAAATGGTGATTGTCCTCTTGCCAATCGGTTAATTACAACAACTGTTGTATCAACAATAGGTAAAATGAAGCCCAGTGCAACCAGTAAAATTTGTTTTGAAACTGATACTCCAACAACACTATCAACATCATTCCAAAAATACTTAATGCCGATGATAGCGAGAAATACCCCTAAAAACTGACTTCCGGTATCACCCATGTATATTTTAGATGGATGCCAATTGAATCTTAAAAAACCAATTAATGAAGCGAATACACCAATTGTAACCATTAAGTACATGCTGTCAATGCTACCAAAAGAAAACATTACAACCAATGCATTGAACAAAATAAATACAGATACGATGGATGTAATGCCATCCATATTATCAAGCATATTAATTGAGTTCATAATACCAACTACCCAAATTAATGTAATTGCATAGTTTATTAGTTTGTGATCAAAGATTTGTATATGAATACCTGTAGCAATTAATACAAGCGCTATGGTTGCTTGAGTAATTAATTTTAAAATGGGTTTCGTATTGTATGTATCATCTGCCAAGCCTAGTAAAAAACTTAATGCTGCTACTATAAGTAAACCTATTTGATTTAGATTTAATAGCTTTTCGCTTGAGTCGAAAAAGATAGAGTGGGAGGCAGCTGCAATTAAGAATACAAGGTAAAAAGTAATGCCACCAACAGAAGGTTTGGTTGTAGAAGCCCATCTGATAGCAGATAGATTTCCTGAATTTTGCAAACCCAAATTTGGGGTGTATCGAATTAATACTTTATTAATTAATAAAGAAAATACAGCACAGCTAACAAAAAATAGTAAGCTCACTATGGCCAAGTAATTGTCTAAAATGAAAGCACTCATAATTCCTAAGGTTTTAAGGTCGTTTAAAATAAGTTTACAAATGAATTAAAATCGGCTAGTTCACGATCCTTTGTAGAAACTAAAGGGCTTTCGTAATTCCAATCGATATTTAATTCTTTATCATCCCACTTTATTCCACTCTCTGATTGCTTATTATAAACGTTAGTGCATTTATATAATAACTTTGTATCCTCTTCTAATGCTAAGAATCCGTGGGCAAAGCCAGGCGGTATCCAAAACATTAATTTATTATTATCACTTAAAACTACAGACTCATATTGCCCATATGTTTTAGAATTTTTTCTAATATCTACAGCAACATCCAAAATAGAACCGCTTCCCACTCTCACTAATTTCCCTTGTTCAAAAGGAGGGTTCTGAAAATGTAATCCTCTCAATACACCTTTTGATGATTGAGATTCATTGTCCTGTACAAATGTTAAATCAATACCATTCTCTTTAAAAGCATCGCTATTAAAACTTTCAAAGAAATAGCCTCTGTCATCTTCAAATATTCTTGGCTCTATCAACATAAGTCCGTCAATAGAATATGTTTTAATATTCATTCTTCCTGTCTATGATTTAGCAAACATTCCTTTTAATCTGGCAAAGAAACCATATTCTTTGCTGTCTTCTTCATAATATCCGTATCCATAGCCATATCCATAACCGTACCCATAACCGTACCCGTATCCATAGTTATAGCCATATTTAGTGCGAGGCGCTTCAATTCCATTCAATACTATAGCTAAATCTTTAATGTCATTTTCATCCATCAACTTGTTTACATTATTTAAAAATACTTTTCTTGAATAATGCGAACGCACGATATAAATTGGGTAGTCAACTTTGGAAATAATTGGTATTCCATCGGTAACAATTCCAACCGGTGGAGTATCTATAATTATTATATCATATTCTGTTTTTAACTCTGCAATCAAGTCCTTCATTTTTGGACTAATGATTAATTCAGAAGGATTAGGTGGAATTGGTCCGGCAGTAATAATATCTAAGTTAGTTAGAGAGCTTTTGTGAATGCATTCTTGTTTTGAATCTCTTCCAATTAACAATGTTGATATGCCTTTTTCGTTTTCTACGTTAAACCCTAAATGAATTTTTGGCTTACGCATGTCCAAGTCTAAAATAACAACACGTTTTCCACTAAATGCCAGCACTCCTGCAAGGTTAATAGCGGTAAATGTTTTTCCCTCTCCAGAAATTGTTGACGTTACAGCAATAACTTTTGGTCCTTCTTTATTTGAAATGAACTGAAGGTTCGTTCTGATAGATCTGAAAGATTCAGAAATCATAGACTTTGGATTCTTGTCCACCAATAATTGTGAAACCGGAATCTCTTTTCGGTATCTCGGTACTACACCAAGCAGTGCAGCATCTGTATACTGTTGAATTTCCTCTAATGAGTTCAATTCATCATAAAACAAATACCTGCCCATTATAAGTAGAAATGAGCATAAGAATCCAAACATTAAACTGGCGCTAATAATCAATGCTCTGTTAGGCGAAATAGGTGAGGGAGCTACAGTTGCTTTTCTGAGAATTAAGTTTTTTGGAATAAACCCGGCTCTGGTAATTGCAAATTCTGCTTTCTTTTCTAGTAAAAGGGAGTAAAACTTCTCATTAACACTATGTACTCTTTCTAATCTGCCAAGTTCAGCTTGCTGAAATGGAATTTTCCCAAATTGTCCTTCAATTTTTGCAATTTGCTTTTTTACACTAGTTTTTCTTTTTTGAATTACGTCTCTTTCATTAGCAATGGACTCATTAAGCAACGATTTTTGTAACTCAATTTTTTGTATTGTGGCCTTATATATTTCACTGTTCGGGGTGGCTTGAATTAAAATTTCATCTCGTTCTTGCATCAGCGTTTTTAATTCTAAAACTGCTGAAGAAACATCTGAACTATTTTCATTTCCTGTTATGCTAAAAAGTACAGAACTTAATTCTGTGTTTGAATTGACTTCACTTGCAATTTTTTCCAATACACTCAAATCAAATTCATATTCATATAATTCATCTCTTAGTACATTGATTTTAGAAATATAACTAGACCCGGCACTCGTTGGGTCCATTAATTTGTTCTGACGCTTAAAATCGGCAAGTGAATTTTCTGAAGTGCTTAGTTTGTCATTGATATTGTTGATTGTATTATCAATAAATTCCAAAACCCTATTTGCAACTTCTGAACTCTTTTCTACATCATATTCTATAAATTCTGTTGCTACAGCATTTACTAAATCTGCTGCTTTTTCTGCGTTTTGATGTCGGGTTCTTATTAGTATAGTGTTTGCGTCTGGGTTTAATGGTAATACAGTTACAGCATTATTTAGATTTTTAACTATTTGGTCAGCAGAATTAAAGAAAAAATAGTAGCTCCCTAGTTCAAGGTTTTTGTTTATTATTTTAAGTTCATTTGGTTTTCCAACATTTACAACAATTTCACCAAATGGTGTTTTAAGTGGTTCGCCTGTTTCCCCTTTAAGTGCAATCAAGGTTTGAGAATGGTCTGTAAAATCTAAATCAAATCTTTTATTTTCATTGAACCTTATATTTATTCTTGTTCCAATAATACTTGAGTCTGTAATATGCGGTATAATAGTGAAGGGAGTTGATTTGTAACTTTCAAAATCTAAAAAATTGCCTTTTGCATAGTAGGATATGTTTAATGGTAACTTTGCTGCAGCCCTTTGACTAATAATATTTGAGCGTATCAACTCAATATCTCCTGCTAATTTTGTCTTTGATTGGTCTGCATAAAAACTACTGTTGATATCAAGGATTGTATTGGCATTATTTTCTGCTTTTACTTTAACAATAGTACTTGCTTGATAAACGGGGTGGGTATATTTTAAATAAACATAAGCTGATGCTATACCTAGAAATATGAATAACAATAACCAAGGAAGTGTTTTCTTAGTTATAGTAACAAAGAGTTTAAAGTCAAACTCTTCATTTAATGGCGTTATTTTTTTCTTTGGCATTTTACGGCTGGTCTATTATACTATAAATTAAAAATGCACTAGTAATAATACCTACTATTGGAGTAATTTCTGCAAGTATTCTTTGGGTAAACTTTGGTGCTGGTTCAACATATATGATGTCGTTTGCTTGCAGTAGCATATTGCTTTTAGTCATACCCTCAATGGTAGACAAGTCTATTACATGTACTTCTGGGTTTCTATGATCACCTTTGATTAATTTTATTTTGTGTGCTTTTCCGGTTTCGGTAATTCCACCAGCCAAGGCCAGCGCTTCAATTAATGTAGTATTGTTATTGGCAATATTGATAACTGTTCCACTTCCGCCACTACCCGGAAAAACTAATACTCGTTTATTCATAACCCTGAGCATAACAAATGGATTGTTGTAATAAGTTGCATACTGTCCTTCAAGAAATTTTTCTGCATCCGGAACTGTATAGCCATCTATTTTTACTTTACCTATTATTGGTAATTTTACTCGTCCATCTGGTTCAATTGTAAATTCAATCGATGATGGTCTTGCTCCACCACCGGCCCTGCTCTCAGAAACTGAAGTTGCTGCTGTTGTTAAATCAACCAACTTAAACCCATCATTTGTAAAAACACTGAATTCGATTATGTCATTTGGTGCAAGTTTGTATTCAATATTGCTAATAGTTTGATCAACTTTATAATCATAGTTTGAAGGAGTCTTGAACATGACACTAGGATTTAGCTGTCTTCCACAAGAGCTCAATACAAATAACGCTAAGACTATGGCGATTTGTCTCATATATAAATAATTAAATTTCAATTGCACTAATTTACTAAATTTTACTGCGGCTAAGGGGGTTGGGCATAGCACTATTAAACCTATTTTCAACAGGGTTTAGGAGGTTGTAATAAAGTTGACGGATGTCGCTGGTAAGTCTGGAAAAGTGAAATTTTTCTACACCAAAATTCTTACCGGATGCACCCATGCTTTGTCTTAATTCAGGGTTAGTTAATTTTACCAAGCAGTCAGAAAAACAATTTGCATCATGAGGAGGGCAAACAAATGCACTTCTATTCGGGATGACTATGTTTTCTACACCGCCAACATTTGTGGTAACGATAGGTTTGCCAGCAGCTTGAGCTTCGATTAAGCTTACCGGAGTTCCTTCATTGTTCGAAGTCATTGCAATAACATCCAACCCGGCCAGGGCAGTGTCAATTTCTGTTATCCAGGAAGTAAATACTAATTCAGCATTTTCATTTTTTTCTTCCTGGTAAGAAACACTTAGGCCATTCATTTTCGCATAATTAATTATACTCTCTTTATCTTCTCCATCTCCAATAATAAATGACTTTAATTTTTTAGCCGTTTTCTTTTTGGTTTCAATTAATGAGTCAATAAATAATGTGTGATTTTTAACTGGAACTAGTCTGCCTATTATACCAATTGCCATCTCATCATCTTTAATGTTGTACTGTTGCCTAAATGAAATTCTTTTGTCATCAACGTTTTCACTGAACCTGTTCAAATCAAAACCAAGAGGCACAATGTTGGATTTATCTTTTGAACAAATTTTATGTTCATCACAAATCTCTTGCTCCTGTTTTTCGCTTAGAGTAATTATTTTGGTAGTTTTTGATGCCAGGTAGCGCTCTATGAATTTAAAAAAAGATGTTTTTAATTTTCCGAAGTAAGAGTGAAATACATGACCATGAAACGTATGTACAATGACCGGAACATTGCTATTGATTGCAGCTAACCTGCCAATAAAACCTGCTTTAGATGCATGCGTATGCACTACATCCGGTTCAAACTCTCTAATAAGCTTTTTAATTTTTATATAGGCCTTATAGTCATCAAAAAGATTTATTTCTCTTTTCATTTCAGGAATAATAATCGGCCGTATTCCTAAGTCATCTAAAATGTACTTAGAGCATCCTTCGCTTTCTAATTTCTGGCCGGCAACCAGTAGTGTTTCAAACTCAGGTTCAAGATATTTTGTTAGGTACGCAGCGTTATAGGTTGGGCCACCTAAATTGAGTCTGTTAATAATCCTTAATACCTTTGGCATTATTCTCTAGTTTATTTTGTTCAAGTTTGACTTGGCCCAATATTGAAACACCAATATGGTCCAAATTTGCGCTGCAGAATCACCCGGATTAGATGAAAACAGCTTTTGTTTTAGTTTTTTTACTGCATCAACATCATAAATGCCCTGATTTTCAATCATTTCGTCATTCAAATAATCCTCAATAATCATGCCTCTCAGCTCATTATCAAACCATTTGGCTAAAGGCACTTCAAACCCCTGTTTCTTTCTATTAAACAATTCTGAAGGCAATAGTTTTTTAACAGAATCGATTAATATTTTCTTTTGATTATTCTTATCTATCTTATAATCAATTGGTAACGACTGGGCAAATTCTACAATTCTATGATCTAAAAACGGCACTCTCACTTCAAGGCTATTAGCCATCGACATTCTATCTGCTTTTACCATCATATCATTTTGCAGCGTGAGGTAAATATCAGCAAATAAAAGGCTTTCTAAACCAGAATTTTGGTCAATTGAGCATGTTTGCTTGTGAATTCGTTCATTCAATTGGTCACTGTGTTTCAAAAGCAATTCTTTATTGAAAAGCCCCAATAATTGCTCTTTTTTGAAATATCCGGCCCATCGCCAATATCTATCGCTATTGCTCATATTAATTCCCTCACCAAATCGAATAATTTGCCTGGCTTTATTCCCAAAATAGCTGTTTCTGGATTGTGGCAATATCTTGAATAATGGATAGGTATGTTTAATGATGTTTTCTGCTAATCCGGCATGCTGAACACGGTATTCTGCCCGGTACTTATTGTATCCTGCAAATAATTCATCTCCGCCATCACCGGATAGAGCAACCTTCACATGTTTTTGCGTTTCATTGCACAATACATAAAATGCCAAAGCACTGCTATCTGCAAAGGGTTCATCCATGTAACCCAAAATATTATCAAAGTGCTGCAACATTAAATCACTGCTCAGCTCAAATGTTTTATGGTTGGTATTATATTTTGATGCAACCAATTCCGCATACTTGCTTTCATCAAACATAGGTTGATCTTTGAAGCTTATCGTAAACGTATTTAGATGAGAAGTATGGTTGGATGCAAGAGCGGTTACTGCACTTGAATCAATCCCTCCACTTAAAAAAGTTCCCACCGGAACATCTGATACCAAGCGGCTTTCCACAGATTGTTCCAGCAGCTCCAACATGATATTTGTGGCTGAACTGTAACTGCTAAATTGAGATTTAATTTGTGTTGGGTGTTCCAGTGTATACCACTTTTCTGATTTTACTTCTTTAGAATTATTCAATTCAATTGAAAAATATTCACCGGGTTCTAACTTCCAAACGTTTTCATAAATGGAGTAGGGTGCAGGTATGTAACTTAAGTGCGTATATGTTATTAGTGAGGTGTAATCCAGTTGAATGTTTAAGTCAAATTGTGTTATTGCTTTAAGTTCAGATGCAAAAATAAATTGAGTGCTATCTGAATACCAGTACAGTGGTTTAATTCCAAATCTGTCTCTTGCAATAAACAAATGGTTTTTGTCCTTATCATAAATAGCCAGTGAGAAAAATCCGTTTACTTTTTGCAAGCAGTCCTTTCCTTCTTGCATGTACATATGCAAAAGCACTTCGGTATCGCTATTAGACTTAAGTTCAACACCCTTGTTTATTAGTTCTTCTCTATGCTGCTTATAGTTGTAGAACTCTCCATTATAAACCATTGTATAACGGCCACTGTTTTCAGTAAAAGGTTGAGAAGCTTTTTCAGAGACATCTATAATTGAAAGTCTTCGATGGCCGAGAGCAATTTGGTTATAGGTATAAATACCCGAATTATCAGGACCTCTTTTTTCTAAAGAATCGGTTGCATTTTTAATATGCTGAAGATTTTCAGAAGACTTAGATTTTAAACTTGCTATACCTACTATTCCGCACATGTAATTAAATTAGTTAATTACTTTTCAAATAAAAGGGGGAGAACAAATAAAACTTACATATGAATTACTTCACCGTAAGCAGCAGCAGCAGCTTCCATAATTGCTTCTGACATTGTTGGGTGAGGGTGAACCGATTTTATTATTTCATGACCGGTTGTTTCTAAATTTCTAGCAACAACTACTTCAGCAATCATTTCCGTAACGTTAGCTCCTATGAAATGTGCTCCTAGCCACTCTCCGTATTTGGCATCAAATATTAATTTAATAAAGCCGTCTTTTGTCCCGCCCGCACTGGCTTTGCCAGATGCACTGAACGGAAATTTACCAACCTTTATTTCATAGCCGGCATCTTTTGCTTGCTTTTCTGTCATGCCAACAGATGCTATTTCAGGGCTGCAGTATGTGCAACCGGGAATATTATCATAATTCAGTGGTTCAGGATTTAAACCTGCAATTTTCTCAACGCAAATTATTCCTTCTGCAGATGCAACGTGTGCGAGTGCAGGTCCTTTAACTATATCGCCAATCGCATAGTAGTTCGGAATATTCGTTTGATAGTAATCATTAACCAGTATTTTTCCCTTATCAGATATAATTCCTGTTTCTTCCAGTCCAATATTTTCTAGATTAGAAACAATTCCTACTGCACTTAAAACTATATCAGCATTAATCGTTTCTTCCCCCTTTTTGGTTTTAATAGTAACCTTGCATTGTTTGCCTTTTGTATCAACAGACTCAACCGAGGAGTTCGTCATCACTTTAATTCCGGCTTTCTTAAAAGAGCGTTCCAATTGTTTTGAAACATCTTCATCCTCTACAGGAACTATGTGTGGCATGTATTCTACTAAGGTAACCTCAGTACCAATTGCATTATAAAAATAAGCAAACTCAGAACCAATTGCACCGGAACCAACTACTACCATAGATTTTGGTTGAGTGGGGAGTACCATTGCTTCACGATAACCAATTACTTTTTTGCCATCTTGTTTTATACTTGGTAGTTCTCTTGAACGTGCACCGGTTGCTAACATAATATTATCAGCATCATAAGTTGTAGTCTTGCCTTTGCTGTCAGTTACTTCTACTTTCTTACCTGGAAGTACTTTTCCAAATCCTTGTATATGGTCTATTTTGTTTTTCTTGAATAAAAACTGAATCCCCTTACTCATTCCACCGGCAACATCCCTACTTCTTTTAACTACACTTTTAAAATCAACTGCATGTTTGTCAACTTTAATTCCATAGTCTTCAGCATGTTCTACATACTCAAAAACCTGTGCACTTTTTAGCAGTGCTTTTGTTGGAATACATCCCCAATTTAAGCAGATACCACCTAGCTCATCTCTCTCTACTACACTTACCTTTAAGCCCAATTGAGATGCTCTAATAGCCGCCACATAACCTCCCGGGCCACTACCTATTACAATCAAATCATACTTCATACCTTTGTTTTTAAATTGAAAGGCGAATATAACTAGTTATTTAATAAAACGAACGGAAAAGAGGTACCTGAATGAGATACGTAATAAAACTTCCTAATGCTAATAACCATTTGATTAACATTAGTTTACATGTAGATAATATAGACACTGATGAACTAGAATTACAATTGCCGGCTTGGAGACCCGGAAGGTATGAGATTGGAAATTTTGCGAAAAACATACAATCATTTAAAGTAAAAGATTCAGGAAATAGAATTGTTGAGTTTATTAAAATAACCAAAGACAAATGGAAAATTAATACGCTTAACCTTTCTTCTATAATTGTTGAATACGATTTTTACGCTTATGAACTGAATGCAGGTTCGTGTTATTTTACGAATGATCAATTGTACATAAATGGAATTCAGTGTTTTTTGTACAATGCCCATAAATTACATCAGAAGCATATCATTGAATTAAATATTCCTGTGGGTTATAAGATTGCTTGCAGTTTAATGCAAGAAGGAAATCTGTTGTATGCAAATGACTTTCATGAGTTGGTTGACAGTCCATTAATTGCATCTGCGACTTTGCATCATAGAGAATACCAAGTGGGAAATACTAAGTTTCACATTTGGGTACAAGGTGACATTGATTTGGATTGGGAACGAGTAATTAATGATTTTAAGAGATTCAGTACCTACCAGATAAAAATAATGGGCACATTACCCGTTAAAGAATTTTGTTTTTTAGTGCAAGCACCTAATCAGGTGGCATATCATGGTGTTGAGCATCTTGCTAATACTGTACTGTATTTTGGTCCCGCTGCAAATATTATGGAAGAAAAATACTACACAGAATTTTTAGGATTGGCTTCACATGAATTATTTCATTCGTGGAATATAAAAGCAATTCGACCCGTAGAATGGTTTCCATATAACTATGAAAAAGAAAATTATAGTAGACTTGGTTATGTTGCTGAGGGTGTAACAACTTATTTAGGTGATAAATTTTTGTATAGCAGTGGCGTTTTTAATACAGAGCAGTATTTGAAGGAGTTAAATAGTAGGCTTCAGTCTCACATAGATAATTTTGGAAGATTTTATATGCCAGTAACGCGGGCCAGCATGGATACCTGGTTAGATGGATATGTGTTGGGTGTTCCACATCGTAAAACTTCAATTTATACTGAAGGGGCATTGATTACACTTATGCTTGATTTAATGATAATGAAGAATAGTGGATATGCAAATTCCATTGAATCGGTAATGAAGAGTATGTACGAGAATTATGCACTTAAGAATAAAGGTTATTCAGAAGAAGATTACATGAATGAATGTGAAATAGCTGCAACCGTTTCTTTAAAGAGTTTTTTTGATACTTATGTGTATGGTGCAGATTCTTATGAATTTGAATTGACTAAAATGTTTGAGTGGATTGGATTAAAAATGGTGTATACCAATTCAAAGAATCCATTAGAGCGTTTTGGAATTAAATCCATTAAGAAATCAGATGGTTATTATGTTTTAATGGTAGCTCCGGATTCACCGGCAGAAAAAGCCGGTATTTCTCAAAAAGATATTTTAAAGTTAAAGGATGAACATGCAAGCTTGAGTGAGGAAGATTTTAATGCACTAGTAGAGAAGAATGACCACACGTTGGAGTTGCGTTTGAATCTTAACGAAGACCAATTCAAGCAGCTTACCTTACAAAAACATAGCAGTACAGAATATTACAGAAAAGTAAAACTTGAACTATTAAATGATATAAGTAGTGAGCAAAAAGAATTTTTTGAGAATTGGAGCAGGGTAAAACTACTTGAGGAAATTAATTAAGTAAATAGTGACTAAATTTTTTCATCATCTTTTTCAAAGTAGTTAAACGAAAAATCGCTAAACAATTTTGCTACTTGGTCAAAGGCCCCATTTGCTTTTAGGTCTGCATAAAACTTTTGATGCTCATCAGATGATTCCCATTCTTCAATTATCATCATTTTGCTGGGTGTTTGCTCGCTAACAAATAAGGTCGCATTGTGGCAGGTATGGTAACCTCTAATTATTTCAACAATTTCAGTTAATGACTCTGCTAAGAGTTTGTCCTTGCCTTCTGCAGCTATAAAATTTACTACTACCGTAGTTGCCATATCAATTTGTTATTAATTGAATTCTCTAATTTATAAGAATATTGCGCAAAGTTCAAATAAATCAATCAAGTACTGCTATAACAGATATTTCTACACTTACATCTTTTGGTAATCTGGAAACCTCTACCGTTTCTCTGGCTGGTGGGTTTTCTTCAAAATAATTAGAATAGACCGCATTTACATGATTAAAATTATTCATGTCGCTCAAAAATATGCTGCTTTTAACAATGTTATTCATGCCTGCACCTGCTTCTTGTAAAACGGCTTTAATGTTTTCCATTACTTTTTGTGTCTCCTTAGAAATATTCTCATCTACCATTTCACCGGTTTCGGCATCCAATGCAATTTGTCCCGAAACAAAAACCATGTTACCGGTTTGAACCGCTTGACTGTACGGACCAATAGGTGCCGGTGCATTTTTGCTTTGTATCGTTTTCTTCATATTGTTCAATCAATTAAAGCTTTATATTGTTTGCATGAAGATAATGGTTTTAGATAATTATGATTCATTCACCTTTAATTTAGTGCATTACTTAGAGAGTTTAATTGATGGACAAGTTGATGTTTTTAGAAACGATGAAATTGATTTGGAGCAAGTGAATAATTATGATGCCATTGTGTTGTCACCCGGACCGGGTTTGCCAAACGATGCAGGAGTGCTAGTGCCATTGATACAAAAATATGCTTCATCAAAAAAAATTCTAGGTGTTTGTCTGGGGCACCAAGCTATAGCAGTAGCCTTTGGTGCTAAGCTAAAGCAGCTAAACGAAGTGTTACATGGAATAACTCATGAATCGAAAATATTGAATGAGCAAGATGCTTTGTTTAGTAATGTGCCTGTTTTGTTTGATAGTGGAAGATACCACTCCTGGGTTATAGACAAATCAAGTTTGCCAAATGAATTGGAAATTATTGCTACAGATCATGATGATGAAATTATGGGAATAAAGCACAAGCAATTTGATATTTATGGAGTACAGTTTCATCCTGAATCTGTTATGACTGAGCATGGTTTGCAACTCCTTCGCAACTGGCTAGAGACCTAAACCTTGGCCGCAATTTTTCGTACCTTTGTAGCTTAAGCAAATCGTTCTATCGCTTCATTTAATTGGAGAGGAAAGTCCGGGCAACAAAGAGCGCCATACTTCCTAACAGGAAGGTTGTATTTGATTTATTGGATGCAAACAGCTAGTGCCGCAGAAAATAACCGCCAGGTTTATTCACGTGATAAACAAGGTAAGGGTGAAAATGTGAGGTAAGAGCTCACAACTAGGCTAAGTGATTGGTTTAGTGGGTAAACCTTATGGGTTGAAAAACCAAATAAATCCTGAATTTGAAGCTGCTCGCTTCAAGTATTTAAACTTTCAGGAAGGGTAGGTTGATGGAGGAATGGAGCAATCTGTTTCCCAGATAAATGATAGAAGATGCATTTTTGGATGCATTACAGAACCCGGCTTATAGATTTGCTTTTTTATTATAAATAGGCATAAATTGATTTCATTTAATAAGGTGAAATTCTATCTTTGCCAGCCGTTTCGGAGAGGTGGGTGAGTGGCTGAAACCAGTAGTTTGCTAAACTGCCGTACGGGAAACCGTACCGGGGGTTCGAATCCCCCTCTCTCCGCCACAATACACCAATTTCGGGGTGTAGCGTAGCCCGGTCATCGCGCCTGCTTTGGGAGCAGGAGGTCGCAAGTTCGAATCTTGCCACCCCGACAAAATGGAGGATTTCAAATTTCGATTTGGAATCTTCCTTTTTCATTTCAAATGGCTCCGTAGCTCAGCTGGATAGAGCAACAGCCTTCTAAGCTGTGGGTCGAAGGTTCGAATCCTTCCGGAGTCACCAGAGAATCAAATAAGAAGAAATCAAAAAGCAATCATTTTCAAGAGCGAGCTAAAATAAAAGCTTGCTTTTGTTTTTGTGAGCGATTGAAAATAGAATTGCCTAAGCAATTCGCTTTTTGATTTCGACCTTGGCCAAATAGCAATCGGGACATGAGAGATCGCGTTGAAACCGCTTTACCAAGCGTAAAATTTACTTGAATATACCATAGCTAATTGACTGAATTTCAAAAGAGTATCAATGAACAGATAATTTCTAAA
The DNA here is from genome assembly GCA_013001815.1 of Bacteroidia bacterium. GTDB lineage: Bacteria > Bacteroidota > Bacteroidia > AKYH767-A > OLB10 > JABDLV01. The sequence continues at coordinate 958 of JABDLV010000256.1, read as the reverse complement.
ACAAAGGACCGATTATTGCGTAATTTTACTTAATAATTTTACTTGATTATTCATAAATGAAGGTTGCCAAAGCCATACTATTTGTAGGACTATTCTGTTTTTTAGGGTTAGAAAACTATGCCCAAAATGTGGGAATCGGTAATGCGGCATTTACCCCTAATGCTTCCAGCATGCTGGAAATACAATCAAATAGCAATAAAGGATTATTAATACCAAGAGTTACTAATGCGCAGAGAAATGCTATGAATCCTTTGCCTCAAGCTGCTCAAGGTTTATTGGTTTATCAGACAAATGTTGCAGGAGCATCTCTACAGGGATTCTATTATAATACAAGCACTACCGTAGTACCTAATTGGGTATACTTATCTACCGGCAACAATTGGAGCTTAACAGGAAACTCGGCAGCGTTTACAGATTTTTTGGGAACCACCAATAATATGCAACTCGCATTCAGAACAAACAACGCACAAAGGATGGTTATTTCTTCAACTGGATTCGTTGGTATAGGGGTCCCATTTCCTTTTGCTACACTGCATGTAAATGGAACTATTCGCTTTCAAAACTTAGCAGGCCTTGGTAATAGGCCGGTTATGACTGACGCAGCAGGTAATTTATTTGCCGGTGCTGCAGGTTCTGGGGGATGGCAAACCACAGGAAATGCAGGAACGTTTAGTACGAACTTTATCGGAACTACCGACAATCAATCGTTTAAAATTAGAACAAATAATCTGCAACGAGCAGTTGTTTTAAATAATGGTCAATTTTTAGTTGGGACTACCTTTTCTTTAGGAAACTACTTGTTTCAGAGTAAAGCTAATTCTACACATTTAACGGCTGTATATGGTGAGAGTATTAATTCTAATGGGTCATATGGTGTTTATGGTAAAGGATTAACAAATGGTATCGGGGTTTACGGCTTAGGGGGTTCAGTAAGGCCTGGAGTTTTGGGGGCTGTAAC
>JABDLV010000142.1 GCA_013001815.1 Bacteroidia bacterium | reverse complement strand
ATGCAGAACGGGAAGAAATTGGTGATTCACCTTTTGCAAACCCTAGAAATTCTGCATCAGGTACCTTAAAGATGCAAGACAGTGCAGAGGTAGCGAGCAGAGGATTGTCTTGTTTTTCTTATGCACTGTATGAAGACAAACCATCTTATAAAAGTCATCAAGATAGCTTAAGTGCAATTAAAGATTGGGGATTTAAAGTATCTGAGCACACCAAAACGTGTAAAGACTTACAAGCAGTGTATAAATTTATTGACAATTGGGAAGAAAAACGATTTAAGCTGGGATATGACATTGATGGAGTAGTGATAAAAGTAAATTCCCTTGACCAACAAAATGAGTTGGGCTTTACGGCAAAATCTCCTCGTTGGGCAATTGCTTACAAGTACAAAGCAGAGTCGGTAAGTACAAAATTGCAATCTGTAGATTATCAAGTGGGCAGAACCGGAGCCATTACACCTGTTGCAAATTTAGCACCGGTGCAATTGGCTGGTACTACTGTTAAGAGGGCTTCAGTGCATAATGCAGACCAAATTGAAAAGTTAGATTTGCATTTGGAAGACATGGTCTTTGTAGAAAAGGGAGGGGAAATCATTCCGAAAATTACCGGGGTGGATTTGAAGAAGAGAAAGAAAGGTAGTAAGGCAGTGAAGTTTATTTCTAAGTGCCCTGAGTGTGGAACGAAATTAATTAGAGAAGAAGGTGAAGCACAACATTTTTGTCCGAACGATACCGGATGTGCACCACAAATAAAAGGAAGGGTTGAGCACTTTGCCAGTAGAACTGCAATGGACATTGATGGCTTTGGTACAGAAACTGTTGACTTGTTATTTGAAACCGGATTGGTAAATAATGTGGCAGATATATATAGCTTAGATGAGAAAAAGCTTCTGGGATTAGAGCGTAAAGCACATAAAAATGATGCCAGCAGAAAATCTACCTTAAAAGAAAAATCGGTAGATAGATTGCTGAAAGGAATTGAAAAATCGAAAGAAATGCCCTTTGAAAAAGTGCTTTTTGCCCTGGGTATTAGGCATGTAGGCAATACAGTGGCTAAAAAACTAGCCAAGCACTTTGGGAGCATAGATAAGATAAAAGCAGCTACTTTTGATGAATTGGAGAATACCCCGGATGTTGGTGAGAAAATTGCAGAGAGTATTTTGCTTTTCTTTAAGGATAAAACCAATAATAAAATCGTTGAAAGATTATTAGATTATGGTTTACACTTTGAATTGGATGAAGCTGATGTGGTGCAAGCGCTAAGCAGTAAGCTAGAAAATATGTCGTTTGTGGTGAGTGGGGTATTTGATAATTATAGTAGAACGGAATTAAAAAGTATAATAGAGCAGAACGGTGGTAAAAATGTAAGTGCACTAAGTTCTAAAACAAGTTTTTTAATTGCCGGTAACGAAGCCGGGCCAAGCAAATTAACAAAGGCAGAAAAGTTTAAAATAAAAGTTATCAGTGAAAATGACTTTGCAAAAATGATAGCTTAAACAGATGATATTAAAATTCAGACAAAATATTGCCACTTGGTTTTTAAATCGAAAGATTAAAAAACAAAACCGTGTTGCGAAAGCTGTTGGCTTTAATGATGCTAAGAAGATTGGTATTTTGTACGATGCCACTAAGGAAGACAACTACCAACTGGTAAAAAAAATGGTTGAGGGAATACGAAGTGAGCATAAGGAGGTTGTGGCCATGGGCTTTATAAATGCGAAAAACCTACCTAGAAACAGGTATATTAAGCTGGGATTGGATTTTTTCACGAAAAAAAATTTAAATTGGTACAAGAAACCCGTTGGGCCAACTATAGATAATTTTGTAAAAGAGAATTTTGATGTGCTAATCAATTTGAATATTGAAAATGCATATCCTCTTCGTTATTTAGCAGCAGCTACAAAAGCTTCTTTTAAAATTGGAAGATTCAACAACAGCAATAGTGGCTACTGCGATTTTATGCTGCAAGTCGAAAAGAAAACCGGTCTGGATGGGTTAATAGATCAAAGTATGCACTATTTAAAAATTATTAACAGCAATGAATTACAAAAAGCTTAGAGGTACCGGAGTTGCCATTATTACCCCGTTTAGAAAAGATGGCCATATAGATTTTAACGGATTAGAATCTTTAATTAATTATATAGTTGATGGTGGTGTAGATTACTTGGTGGTGTTAGGTACAACAGGTGAATCTGTTACCTTAAATAAGGATGAAAAACTTGCTGTAATTGATTTTGTAAAAGACACCAATAATGGAAGAGTGCCAATAGTTCTTGGTTGTGGTGGAAATAACACTCAGGATGTATTAAATAGTATAGGTGAATATGATTTTAATGGCATAGATGCAATTTTATCCGTAAGTCCCTACTACAATAAGCCAACCGACAAAGGAATATATAATCATTATAAAGCAATTGCCGGAGCCTGCCCCGTTCCAATTATATTATATAATGTGCCATCACGCACAGGTAGCAACATGAGTGCTGAGCTAACACTAAAGTTGGCAAAAGATTTTGATAATATTATCGCTGTAAAAGAAGCATCGGGTGATATCTCTCAATGCATGGATATCATCAATAACAAGCCTGAAGACTTTTTGGTTATATCCGGTGATGATGCGTTGACCTTACCAATAATTGCATGCGGTGGAGATGGAGTAATTTCTGTTGCCGCCAATGCATTACCGCAAGAAATGGGTGACTTAGTTAAGTATGCCTTAAAACAACAAATGGATAAAGCGAGAACTGCGCATTACAATTTATTGGAGTTAATACACTTGCTTTTTGTGGAAGGTAATCCTGCAGGAGTTAAAGAGGTATTAAGTCAAATGAAAATTTGCCAACACTATGTACGTTTACCACTGGTAAATGTGAGCAAGAAAACTGCCAATAGATTAGAGAAAGCAGTAAAAGACATGGAACGTGTTTTTGAATATAGTTCGTAAATTCGTTTATGCGTTTCAAGACTCTCTTATTCACATTTATTTTTTCATCATTCTTATTCAATTATTCTAGTGCTCAAGATGAAACAAATCCTTGCTTAAAAGCACAGGAATTTCATATCGTTGTATTGGGTTCGTCCACGGCTGCAGGTGCCGGTCCATCATCATCAGACAGTACCTGGGTTAATCGGTACAGAAATTTTTTACAATCAATTAATGCTAATAATCAAGTGACCAATTTAGCAATTGGCGGAACTAACACCTATCAAATTATGCCGAGCTGGTTTGTGCCTCCTGTAGGTAGACCAAGTCCCAATCCTACAAATAATTTAACTCAGGCCATTGCTCTTGGTGCTGATGCTGTAATTATAAATATGCCAAGTAATGATGCGGCCGGTGGAATCGGAACCAATGAACAAATGTTCAATTTTCATACTATGGTTTCCAGTGCAGATAGTGTAAATATTCCTGTATGGATTTGCACTACCCAGCCACGGGTGTTCAATCCAGGTAATATTCAAATTCAAATAGAAGTTAGAGATTCTATTTTATCTGCTTTTGGTAACATGGCAATTGATTTTTGGACTGGGCTAGCTGACACATCTGGTTTGCCTTTAAGCATATATGACTCTGGTGATGGAGTGCACTTAAATGATGCAGGGCATAACATATTTTTTAATAGAGTAAAAGATAAGATTATACTTTCCAATCTATTCGTTCCTTCTTCAAGTTTTGATATTGCAACCCTTGATTATACTTTAGGATCTGTATCCGTTTGTGGTGATTCATTAACAACCCTTAAAACGGTAATTGGAAATATTGGCCCTGATAGTGCCATAACAATTGCTGTTCAAATAGAAGTAACGAATATTGACTCGGGCACGGTTCAGTTTTATGTGGATAGCATTAATGGCGGATTAAATTCATGTTCTTCAGATACCATAACGTCTAGTTTTAGTTCGTACGAGGGAGGAGAATTTCAAATTAAACTATTTATAGATGCCGTGGATAGTAATTTGACAAATGACACGTTAGTATTTTTTGAAAGCTACACTGGTCACCCAACAATAAACACTGTTGGAGATTCAGCATGTGCGTTGGATACTCTGTCACTAATTGCAAATGTAAATCCGGGAGACACGGTACTTTGGTATGATTCACCAACAGACTCAATTGTAATTGCAGGTGGCAGTTCGTTTGTGGCAAGTGGTTTGAGTTCAAGTACCACGTATTATGCTGAGGGGGTTAGGGGAGATCTGTTTTACAAAAATTCAATTTTTACCAGGGAGCAAACAGGTATAAATTTTAATGGATACATGTTTGATGTTTTTGCTTCAACGGACTTGGTGATTGATAGTATGGACGTAAAATTTAATTCAAGTGGTCCTCAAATAGTTGAGTTATACACTAAAAGTGGTTCTCATTTGGGGTTTGATACTCTTCCTTCAGCGTGGACTTTATGGCATACAGATTCAATAATAGTAGATAGTGCAGATCAATTTGTGGCCGTGGATTTAAATGCACTGAATATGAATGCAAATGATTCTATTGCCATTTATATTCAATTGCAAAATGGATCTCAGTTGTCCTATCAGTGGATGTCTAATCCTGTTACTAGAACTAATAATGAAATAAGTCTAATTAATGGTAGCGGAGTCTCACATAACTTTAACAGTTCTTTTTATCCACGAGATTTAGCGTACGAGTTATATTATCATCACGGGTTTAATCCAACCGGTGACTGTTCAACAGGTCGTGTTCCTGTTGATGCAATTATTTCTGCACCAATGCCTGATTTAGGAAATGATACCGCAATGTGTTCAGGCTACGATTTTCTCACATTGTATCCGGGTAATTTTTTCGCTTATATATGGAGTTCAGGAACCAGCGCAAGCACATTTACTATTCCATCCAATTACTATCCAATTGGCTTTAATGATTTTTATGTTACCGTTTTTGATAGTTTGGGTTGCTCTGCAAGAGATTCAATTGTAGTTAATATTTTGTTGTGCTCCGGATTAAGTGAATTGGAGGCTAACCAAGTATCTGTTTATCCAATTCCTTCTAACGGTTTATTGCATTACAGTATACAATCATTAAAAACAGATTTTACTGACTTCATGGTATATAATTTAAGCGGTGAGGTAGTTGCTGAAAACAGCTTAAATACTAAGGCAATTGACTTGAGCAACTTAGACGCAGGAGCCTATTTTTTAGTGCTTTATAACGAGGATTACTATTATCAGCAGAAAGTGACAATTGTTCACTAATGTGTAGCTCAAAATCATTTTATTTCTACTTTTGTGCATGCATCAAAGCCTCTTAATAGTAGATTTCGGTTCCCAATTTACACAACTCATTGCTCGCAGGATCAGAGAGTTAAACGTGTATTGCGAAATTCACCCTTTTAATAATCTTCCAAAAGACTTGAGCTCATTCAAAGGAGTAATCTTATCCGGTGGACCTTCATCGGTGAGAGATACAGATGCTCCGAAAATAGACACATCCAAATTCCGAAATAAATTTCCGCTATTGGGCATTTGCTACGGAGCACAATTATTGGCAAATCAAATGGGTGGAGAAGTATCGCCATCAAACAAAAGAGAATACGGAAGAGCGCATTTGCAAATAAGCAATAACGAAAATGTACTGCTAAAAAATGTTGCAACAGCATCGCAAGTTTGGATGTCGCATGCAGATACCATAACTTCTTTAAACGGAGAGTTTGAAGTGCTTGCAGGCACAGAGGATATTCCGGTTGCGGCATTTCAGGTTAAAAATGAAACTACGTTTGGTTTGCAGTTTCATCCAGAAGTTGCTCATACCTTAGAAGGACATAACATTTTAAAGAATTTTGTTTATGATGTTTGTGGGTGTGATGGAGACTGGACTCCCGGATCATTTATTGATGAAACCGTTGCTTCACTTCAGGAAAAATTAGGCAATGACAAAGTAATACTTGGTTTATCTGGTGGAGTAGACAGTGGAGTGGCTTCAGTATTACTGCACAAGGCGATTGGCAAGAATTTGTATTGCATTTTTATTGATAATGGTTTGCTTAGAAAAAATGAATTTGAGCAAGTATTAGATGCATACAAGCACATGGGTTTGCAAATTATTGGTGTAGATGCCAAGCAAAAATTTTACGATGATCTAAAAGGGATTAGTGATCCCGAGAAAAAAAGAAAATCTATTGGTAAAGTGTTTATCGATGTGTTTGATGAAGAAGCGCATAAAATTGAAGATGTAAAGTGGTTAGCGCAGGGAACAATATATCCTGATATAATTGAATCTGTTTCTGTAAAAGGCCCTAGTGCCACCATTAAGTCACATCACAATGTTGGAGGTTTACCTGAGCGAATGAAGTTGAAAATAGTAGAGCCATTGAATGCTTTGTTTAAAGACGAAGTGAGACGAATAGGTACAGCATTGGGA
>JABDLV010000216.1 GCA_013001815.1 Bacteroidia bacterium | reverse complement strand
GATATACGAGCAGTAAACATGTTTGCAACAAGATTGGTATCACAAAACTCTGAGCCACTATTTGATTCTGAAGTCGAAATGAAAGATGGTTTCGGTACATCTCATGACACTATTTCATTTCCTTTAGAAAAAAGATATTACGATTATACATACAATACAAAAGCAGAACAATTTGCGTATTTAAAAAAGCTGGTTCATTATTTACAAAGTGAAGGAATAGAGGTTGTTCTAACCGAATGCCCCTTACCATACTTTGTAAACGACCATAATCATCAGCAATTTTTAAAAGATCTTGAGCCGGTAATTGAAGAATTAAATGTTCCTTTTTATAATTATGCTTATCATTCAGGATTAAATGAGATTACTATGTTTTATGACGATAATCATTTGAATCATGCCGGAGTGAAAATTTACAACAACAGGTTAATAAGCGACTTGAAAAATGACGGACTAATTGAGCAACAGAATGATTAAAGTTATTCCGGCATTTCAGTACAATTTATCAAATGATGTGCATTCATCAGAATTTCCTGTGTATTACTTTGAGTCATATTCAGAATTCATCAAAAAAACACAAGGCAAAGACATCATTCTTTTGCATCACACAGAACTGAATGCAACTGCTGTATTTAGAATTAGAAAAAACCAATTTTGGAATTTTGCTCAATTGATACATGCGCCCTTAAAATTTGAAAAGAAACTTTCCGTTGAAGAAGAAGCCATTTATTTTAAAGATGCAATTGCATACCTGCGAGACATTTTTAAAATTGATAAAATTGAACAGGGAGACGTTTTAGGTTTTACAAAATTTAAACCAAATAATGCCCTTCATAGCAAGTATGGCAGTTATCAAATTGACCTGAATCAAACTCCTGAAAATATCTTAAGTAATTTCAATCCTAAATTCGCAAGAGATGTTAGGCATGCCGAAAAACAAGAGTTAACATTTAAAACCGGATTGAACTTACTGGATGATTTTTATAGTGTATACAATTTGACTTCTAAACATACCGGTATGTACACCGACTCTAAAGAATATTTCAGAGATGCCATGTCCGTTTATGGTGAAAAGCACTGTGATTTTGCTGTGGCTTATGACAGGACCATTCCTATTGGCGCACTTTTTATGCTAAAAACCCAATATAAAGTTTGCATTACCCATACCGGTACAGATAGAAATAGCAATATACATGGTGCCATACGGTGGCTACACTATAAGAACATAATCCACTCCATAAATCAAAATACTAAGCACTATGATTTTATGGGCGTTAGAATTAATTCCAAAAACGAAAAGCTAAAAGGGATTTTTGATTTTAAAAAAGGTTTTGGCGGTGAACTAGACCAAGGATATTTGTGGAAGCTCACCTTAAGACCATTTCATATGTTGCCTTTTAACATAATTAGAAAATCAAAAAATATTCTATTAGGAAACCAGTTTGAAGATATAATTGACCAAGAAATTAAGTGACTAAACTCAACAAATACCTATTGGCAACTTTTGATTATGAATTATTTCTTGGAAAAAGAAGTGGTCTAGTAAATGAGTGCTTAATCGAACCCACCAATAAAATTCTCAGTGTTCTCAATCCATTAAACATTCAAGGTATTTTCTTTATAGATACTGCGTATTTGTTGCAGCTAGAGAAACACAGCCAATACACCAGAGTAAAGAATGATTTAATTGCTTTACGAACACAACTTATTCAATTAGTTAAGGATGGGCATTTTATTTTTCCCCATATCCACCCTCACTGGAACTCTGCAATTTACAATGGACAAAACAATCAATGGGATTTAAGCGATAATCACAATTACACCATTTCAACGCTAAATGAACACGAACAGGAGCTCATTTTTTCTGATTGCATTTCATATTTAAAAGACATAGTGAAAGAAGCCGGAGGGATACAAATTATTGATTCTTACAGAGCCGGTGGCTGGTCACTGCAACCGTTTCAAGTGTTTAAAAAGCACTTCATTGAACACAATATTAAAAATGACTTTAGTGTTTTGCCAGGAGTTTATCATTTTAGCAAGGCGCAAACCTTTGACTATTCTAATTGTGATAAAAAAACACCATACCAATTTAATGATTCAGTTTGCGAGGAAAATAATCAAGGCTCTTTTTCTGAATTTCCAATTTCAATCACAAAACTTTCCAAAAAAGAGCTCTTTCGCCACAAAATGACAACCAAATTCCATGCAAAATGGAAAAAGGACAGCAGTTTTGGAAGAGGAATAGGGCAAGCAGCAGAATTAACTGATAAACAACCAAAATCACCGGATGGATTTCAGCTAAGCACGTTTAATGAATATCTTTCCATGGATTTTCTAAGTAAAGCCAAACTCAACAACTACCTGGATTTTTGCATCAATCAAGAATTTGTCCATTTTTTATCACATCCTAAACTGTGTACCAACCATTCAATTCAAACATTTAAAGACCTATTGACTATTTTGACTGCAGATTTTAATGTTTTAAGTAATTACAATGAAATTAAGCAGCATTATATAAAATGATTTACCTAACCTATTCCGATCCCTTAACGGGCGTATTTCAAAGTCAGGTAATTGATGTGTGCAATTATTTAAATAAAGCGCTAGACATCAAAGTGTGCTTGGTGTCATTCATTTCTATTAAAGGATTCTGGAAATCAAGAAAGCGAATAAAAGCACTTACTAAAAATGCTCTTGTACTTCCAATGTTTCCAACTATAATTTTATGGAAACTCAATGCAATTACTCTCTTTTTTACTGTACTACTCACCGGTGAAAGAGTTATTATTGCCAGAGGAGTTTTTGCTTGCAACATGGCACTTATTCTAAAACCACTGCTTATACGAAAAGTAAGTTACGATGGAAGAGCGGCTGTATCTGCAGAATATACAGAGTATGATGTGAGTCCATACAAATCATTATTACCGGTAATTAAACTTGCGGAAAAAAAAGCCGTAATAAAAAGCGATTTCAGGCTATCTGTTTCAACAGAACTAATAAAATATTGGGAAAACCAATTCAATTACAATTCTAGGCAGCATGTAATTATCCCTAGCACTGTTAATTCTTCTTGGTCGCAAGACTTACTACATAGCCAAGAAAAAATGGAGATGCGAAAATTACTTGGGCTCCCTGAAGAAAAAGTAATAATTGTTTATAGCGGATCTACAGCCGGTTGGCAATCATTAGACTTAATGAGCGATTTTGTTTCAAAAATCCTTGAAAAACAGCCCAATATTCTATTTCTAGTGCTTTCCCCATCGTCTCCACAAATCACCGATTTTAACAAACGTTTTTCAAATAATTTCGTAGAAAAGTGGGTGTTACATAATGAAGTGGAGAAATATTTAAAGGTTTGCGATTATGGCATTTTACTGAGAGATGAAACCACTACAAATAAAGTGGCATCGCCTGTTAAGTTTGCCGAGTATTTATCTGCCGGACTAAGCGTTATTATTTCAAAAAACATTGGTGATGCTTCAAGTTTTGTAAACGAAAACAATTGTGGCTTTGTAGTGAATGAAAAACTGGAAAATGATCTAAAGCCATTATCTGAAGAGCAAAGAATAAAGAATAGTAATCTGGCAAAAAAGTTTTTCACTAAAGAGGCTTATTTTTCACAGTATAAAATCTGTACAGACTCCTTAATGAATAAGGAATAAAAAAATAACTTAGCAATAAGTAAAAAATCAAATTATGTCTAAAATATTAGTAACCGGTGGTGCCGGATTTATTGGTTCTGCTGTTATAAAATTATATCAAGAGTTGGGTCATGAAATTTTTGTGATTGACAATTTATCATTTGGAAACAGAGATTTTATTGATGTAGATGATGCACATTTTTTTAAGGAAGACATATTGGATGGGGAAAAAATAACTTCCATTATAACCGATATGAAACCGGATAGCATTGTTCATTTAGCAGCCATTCATTTTATTCCATATTGCAACAAACACCCATACGAGTCGAGCAACATAAATATTAATGGAACCATAAATATTTTAAATGCAGCAAAAGAAGCAAAAGTTAAACAAGTTTTATTTGCAAGCACCGCTGCAGTTTACCCAATTTACGATGAGGCCGTAAGCGAAATGAATGATACAGGACCAATGGATATTTATGGCTTGTCTAAATTAACAGGTGAGCATTTGTGTAATGAATTTCACTTAGAATCAGGTATTCCAACAATTATTTGCAGATTTTTTAATGCCTTTGGTCCGAATGAAACCAATCCGCATTTAATACCGGAAATACAAGACCAAGTAAACGGTGGCAAACGAACGATAAACCTAGGAAACCTCACTCCTAAAAGAGATTTCATCCATACATCAGATATGGCAACAGCCGTAAATACATTACAAGAAAAAGTAAAAGAAGGTATACATGTATTCAATCTTGGCCGTGGAATTGAATATTCTGTGACTGATATTGTTGATGCATTTGAAAGAGAGTTAGGAGAAAAAATAACCATAGAAGTAGATCAGGCACGTGTTAGAAAAACTGAACGAATGCACTTACTTGCTGATGTATCCAAACTTAAATCACTGGGCTGGGAACCTAAAATTGGAATAGACGAAGGAATAAAAACCTTGCTTAAATGAGCCAAAAAAAATTAACGGTTGTTTTTGTAACCGATGGAATTTTTCCTCATTCAGTGGGTGGCATGCAGAAACACTCCAAACTGTTAGTTGAAGCATTATCAAAAAGCAATCAAGTTAATTTAATAGTTATTCACCCCCATGTAGGCACGAAAGTTTTTGATGAAGACCTGCATATTGTAGAGCATGCGATACCAGCACCAAAGCCTTCTATACAGTACATTATAGATGGATATAGATATTCACAAAGTGTTGCTGCTATACTTAAAAAATATCCGACTGCTGTTATTTATTCACAAGGCTTTTCAGTTTGGGCACAAATAAAAAAGTTCAGTCATCGTTTGATAGTGAATCCACATGGTTTAGAAGCTTATCAAACATTAAGCAAAAAAGACTATTACAAAACAACACCGTTTCGGTTAATATTTAATTACATATTTAAACGAAGTGCATATACCGTTTCCTTGGGAGGCAAACTTACAGACATTATAAAAAATCAACTTACAAAAAACAACCAGGTTGCCGTTTTGCCAAACGCAACAAACATTTCAGAATTTCCTGATAAAGATTTCAGTGGAAATAAAACCAAAGTGTTATTTGTTGGAAGATTTGCATTTAATAAAGGAATTGATGTACTCATAGACTGCATTCAAAAAATAAACAATGTAAATCTTGGTGATCAATTTGAGTTCGGTTTAGTTGGGAAAGGCCCTCTATATGAGCATTACAAGTCACTTTACAAAGCGGATAACTTAACCTATTATGGCTTTGCAAGCGATGAAGACCTTGCAATGCTTTACAAAACATCGCATGTATTTGTCTTACCTACCTTATTTGAAGGCATGCCAACTGTTGTATTAGAAGCCATGGCTAAAAAAATGCCAATCATAGTTACCGATGTAGGTGCTACTTTAGAACTGGTCGACATGAACAACGGATATATAATTGACAAAAAGAGCGTTCAATCCTTGTTTGATGCACTACAGGCATTTCATCAATTACCTAAAAACAATAAAACACAATTAGCAGAAGCCTCTTATAATAGAGTTAAAGAGAACTTTACCTGGCCGGTAATCGCACAAAAACACATAGATTTATTTAAACAAATAGCTCAAAGCACAAATGCTTAACTTTTTTAAGCAACACTATCAGTTTTTAATAATGCTTGCAGTATGGGTAATTGCCGGTGCAATTAATCAATTTATTGCCCTTGCAGTTATTCCACTAAGCATGCTGCTACTCAAGCAAAAGGACAGATATGTAGAGTTGGTAATTGGCTTTCTATTTATTCTAATTATTAGCGATAGCAGAAACCCGGTGTTTCATTTTGCCGGATTAGCCAAATCGGCTTACCTCATTTTACTTACGCTCTTATTTTTCTTTAACAGCAAGAAATTTACAACACCAAATCAGTTCTTTGTTCCATTCATTCCCTTTTTTATTGTTGCATTGCTTTCACTAATTAATAGCCCGATTACAATGTTAGCAACACAAAAAACGGTATCATATATTCTTTTATACATAACACTGCCGGCATTTATCAATAAGTGCCTTACCGATCATAAAGAACAATTTCTAAAATACCTGGTCTACTTTATCACCTTAATATTAATTTTTGGTTTTGTACTTGCCATATTAACGCCCCGGTACTCTATGCTCTCAAGCAGATTTATGGGAATTTTTGGAAACCCAAATGGCGTAGGACTGTTCTGTATTATTATTTTTGCACTGGTAACTGTTATTTTTGATAAATACAAAACCCTATTTACAAAACAAGATAAAAGAATAGTGTATGGGGTAATTGTTGCATCTGCCATATTCGCTATTTCAAGAAATGGAATTTTCTCCATTCTTATTTTCCTCTTTTTCATGAGGTTCTATAACATTTCTAATTGGTTAGGTTTTATTATTGTAATACTCTCAGCTATACTTTATCAAGTGGTTGCACTTAATTTGGTCACAATAATTCAAACCCTTGGCTTGCAAGATTACTTTCGAGTTGATACTCTCGAAACCGGATCAGGAAGATTCGTAGCATGGAATTTCGCGTGGAATTACATTCAGGAAAATTTTATACTTGGCAGTGGCTTTGCCTTTGATGAACATTTCTTTGATGTGCATCAAGAAGGACTTCAAAAACTTGGTCACCAAGGTGGAGTGCATAATATGTACTTAGCTGTTTGGCTAAATACAGGCGTAATAGGACTTATAGCGTTTCTGTATGCATTTTTTAGAACGGTTGCCAAGGCTTCTCTTCATTCAAAACTCACGCTACCCATTATGTTTAGCTTTTTGTTTTCACTTACATTTGAAGGGTGGTTAATGGGATCATTAAACCCATATAATATTGGATTCGTATTAACTTTTGTCATT
>JABDLV010000207.1 GCA_013001815.1 Bacteroidia bacterium | reverse complement strand
GTTTTACTTACAGCCAGGTAAGAACACATACCCAGGAAGTATGCAAAAATCATATTCTCTATGAAAATTGCTTTTACGAATATATTTATATGCTCCATCGTATGTTAGTTTGCTTCTATCAATTTAGTGTTGCGTGCTCTTTGCACCCAAATAATAATTCCAACCACTATCAATGCCATAGGAGGAAGTATCATTAATCCGTTATTAGAATAACCCCAAGTATAAAATATCTCAGGTAGTACTGGAATGCCCATTACTTCACCGGAACCAAATACTTCTCTAACTAAAGACACAATTACCAGAATTAATCCATAAGACGCAGCATTACCCAAACCATCTAAAAATGCTGGCCAAGGTTTGTTTGCTAAAGCAAATGCTTCCAGCCTTCCCATTATTATACAGTTAGTAATTATCAACCCAACAAAAACCGAAAGGGCTTTGCTCATATCATACACGTAGGCTTTCAGCACCTGGTCTACGACAATTACAAGGGCTGCAACAATAACTAGCTGCACAATAATTCTTATTCTATTTGGAATGGCATTACGCAAAAGCGAAACCAAAACGTTTGCAACGCACATAACAAAAACCACAGAAAATGTCATAATTAATGCTTGCTTCACTTGCACAGTTATGGCAAGGGCAGAACAAATTCCAAGTACCTGTACGGTAATTGGATTGTCATCATCCAAAGGGTCTTTTAAAAGTTTTCTGTTCTTTTTAGAAAATAAGCCTTCGCTTTTTTTCTTTACCGGAACTTTAACTTCTGGCTGAGCAACGGGTGTTTCTTCAGTACTCATCTTCTATTATTATTAACGAATTACCAATTGGTTTGGTTTATCGGTATTAGCATTATTTATTTCAGCAGTTTTAGATTTAAAATAACCCAAATAGCTTTCTAGTGTTCTATCTAACATTTCAGTAACCCCATCCGAAGTAATGGTTCCACCGATAATGGCATCTACTTCATTTATAGAACCTTCTGACGCACCTCCTTTTTTCACTTTAAGCGAAATAAATGCGCCACTTGCATCATTAATTTTTAATCCTTTAAACATATCTCCAAAAGATGTTTCTCTTATTTCAGCACCAAGCCCCGGTGTTTCAGTTTTATGATCGAAGTTCGCACCATACACTGTATTGCAATCATCATTTAATGCTACAAAACCCCATATCGGACCCCAAAGACCTTTACCACGCATCGGAATTATATATTTATCCGACCCTTCTATTTCCGCTACAAATAATGGAAACAACTCCTCATCTGCTTTACCTAATCTTTTTTTTGCCAACTCTTTTTTCAAATCAATATCAAACGCAGACACATCACCTGTAACAGTTTTGCCACTTGCATCTATTACGACTTGCTCTTTTATATATTCATTAAATAAACCTTCGGCATTTTCTGGTGTACTTTCTACATTAACCGATGTTAATATATTTTGCATTTTTTCAATACGAATATTTGCCTGTTGTGCAGGTTTTAATAATTCAGCTAGTAGTGCAAGCGTTAAACCTACAACTACTACCATTCCTGCAGCAAATAAAAATGTATATAAGTTTCCGTTTCTATCCATGATTATGCAGTTGCTCTTTTTAATCTACGTTTAATATTAGCTTCATACACATAGTGGTCAATCAATGGTGCCATTACATTCATAAATAATATTGCCAGCATCATTCCTTCCGGGTAAGCCGGATTAAATACTCGAATCATTATTCCCAGGAACCCAATCAAAAAGCCATAAATATATTTACCCGTATCGGTTTGTGTAGCCGAAACGGGGTCTGTTGCCATAAATACCAAAGCAAACATAAAACTTCCTATTACTAATTGATTTTGAATTGGCACTTCCATAAAAGGATTTAATCCTAATAAATTAAATATACCAGCCATGGTAATTCCTCCTAATAAACAAGAGAACATTATTTTCCAGCTTCCAATACCTGTATAAAGTAATATTGCTGCACCTATTAATATTGCCACCACAGATGTTTCCCCAATAGAACCCGGGATAAACCCAAGAAATGAATCCATAAAACTAGGTATTGCATCTACACCGCCATTAATTGCATCAGCAAGTGGTGTTTCACCGGTAAATCCATCAACTGTTGCAGCACCATCTACCGATTCTGTGTTAACCCAAACTTTGTTACCACTCATAAACTTAGGATAGGCAAAGAACAAAAATGCCCTGGCCAAAATTGCAGGGTTAAAAATATTCATTCCCGTTCCACCAAATACTTCTTTGCCAAAAATTACAGCAAAGATTGTACTTACTGCTACCATCCATAACGGTACATCCACCGGCATTACCAATGGTATTAACATACCTGAAACAAGGAAGCCTTCATTTACTGAGTGCTTACGTAAGGTTGCAAATATGAACTCAACCGTTAATCCTGATACATAACTAACAACAACTATTGGCAACACTTTTTGTGCACCAAATAAGAAGTTGGTCATTAAATCTGATGAATCTAAACCCAATGCTTTAAAATGCTGGTAACCTGTATTCCACATACCGAATAATAAACATGGTATTAAAGACATTACCACAATAATCATGGTACGCTTTAGATCTATAGAGTCTCGAATGTGCACTCCATTTGATGTGGTGTGCGCAGGTACAAACAAGAAAGTTTCAAATGCATCAAAAGCTGTATGCATTTTTTCAAACTTACCGCCCGGCATAAAATTGGGCTTAATTTTTTCTATAAGGTTATGTAATGCTTTCAATTTCTATCCTTCTTTTAACATGATATCTAAACCTTCTCGCACTATTTCTTGAGAATTAATTTTTGATGTACAAGCGAATTCGCAAAGGGCAAAATCTTCAGGGGCAACTTCTAAAATTCCGAATTGCTCCATCTTATCCATGTCATTTACCATAATAGATTTTAATAATGCTACCGGATAAATATCCATAGGAAATAAATTATCGTACTGGTTACTCATTACAAATGGTCTTTCTTCACCATGTGTATTGGTATCTAATTCAAACTCTTTGTTTGGTGTTAACCAAGACCAAAATGCACGGGTTAAACTTAACTTACCAAAACCAGGCAATGCCCATCCCAAAAACTCCGGATAGTTACCTTCTTTTATGGCAGTTAATTGTGAATGATAAAATCCTAAATACCCTTCGCCCGAAATTGCTTCACCGGTTAGTACCGAACCTGAAATTAATCTACTTAGGTTCTCTTTTAAATTATCATCAATAAAAGATTTAACACTTGTTCCTACTAATACTTCGGCATAGTACGGTTCTTTTATTTGTGGTCCGGCTACTGCAATGGTTTTCTTTGGAATAAATTTTCCTTCTAAAAACAATCGGCCAATAATTATAACATCTTGTGGATTTACATACCAAATTACCTTGCCTTTGCTTATTGGGCTAAGGTGATGAATCTGCACTCCCACGTTACTTGCAGGGTGTGGACCTTTAAAGGTATTCACTTCTACACCACTTGCATTTGTAAATACACTTGAGTCGCTGTTTGCGTGTACATTTACATGCACATTGCCTGATGTTAATTGTTTTAATGCGTTAACACCGGTTTGAAATTCTTTTTCTTTTCCCTGAACAACAAAACTCATATCTGCCGCCAAAGGATTGGTATCAAATGCAGAAATGAAAATTTCGTTTGGAGTGTTTTCGGGTTTTGCAATTACATCAAAAGGTCTTTGACGTATGAATGGCCAACAACCACTCTTTAATATTTTTTCTTTTACCTGCTCTTCACTTAATCCAGAAGGATCTGCTGCACCAAAATCCTCATACTTTAAATCTTTATCTGCAAGAATTTTCACTTCCAACAGTTTTCTTTTTTCCCCTCTGTTTATCTCAATCACTTCACCACTTACCGGTGCCGTAATAAGAACATTTTCATTGTATTTATCATGCAATATTGTTGTTCCGGCTTTTACTTCGGTACCAACTTGTACATGAAGCTTAGGAACTAATCCATGAAAATCTGTAGGCTTTATTGCGAAAGTTTCTGCTTGGGGGTGATTCTTAATAGTAAGCGGGGCCTTGCCCTTGAGCTTAATATTATATCCTTTATTAATGCGAATTGTTTTTCCCATTATTTAAATGAAATCAAAGTGATATAAATTCGTTTTGATTGAGCTTTTCCTGATACGGAATTGTCTGATAATAAGTTGCTTATAAGTGGAGGTTTTTTCAATATCCTTTGCGTTTCATTAGCGACTAGCTTCTGTTTTTAAAACTGGAAACAAAGCTAATAATTTGGCAATAATTACAAGGATTAGGGCCGTTTTTTTTCTCTACAATTGAGTCATTAATCTTCTAATCCATCAACTATATAATCTGTAACTTTTTGCATTAAATGCACCCTGTCTTTGCCTCTTACATTATGCGGATGGCCCGGATATACAAAATAATCTACCTGAACCCCTTTATTTACGCACTCTCTGAGGTAATCGAGGGAATGTTGCCAGACCACCACATCATCATCCGTACCATGGATTAATAACAATTTTCCCTGCAGATTTTCAATGTATTGAAAAAGGCTGGTCTCTTTATATCCTTCAGGATTCGCCTCCGGAGTATCCATAAAGCGCTCTGTATACATAATCTCATACATTTTCCAATCGATTACAGGGCCGCCACCAACACCTACCTTAAAAGTGCCTGGTTTTCGGGTCATTAAAGTGGTTGTCATATAACCTCCATAGCTCCATCCGTGTATGGCCAATCTTTCTGAATCTACATATTTTAATCCTTTCAAATATTCAACTCCCTTCATTTGATCTTCCATTTCAATCTTACCCAAGTTTCTAAACGTAATTTGTTCGAACTCTTTTCCTCTTAATGGTGTACCTCTATTTTCTAAAGTAAAAACAATGTACCCTTGTTGTGCCATGTAATGGTACCATAAATTGGCACCACCCAACCATCGGTTTCTAATTAACTGAACTCCGGGTCCGCCATATACATAAACTACCACAGGATATTTTTTTCTTGCATCAAAATCTGCCGGCCTAAACATTCTGCAGTGCAAATCAGATCCATCCTCTGCCTCTATGGTGAACATTCCGATCTCTCCTATTTTATAATCTTTTAATGGATTACCTGCTTTTAATAATTCTTTCGATTTTTTTCCATCTGTGTTTTGAATTGTAACAATTCGAGGTGTTTCTACACTTGAAAAATTGTCTATAAAATAATTAAAGTCATCACTAAGACTTACGCTATGAAATCCATCTCCCTTTGTTAAGCGGGTTATTTTTCCGCTTGCGTTAACCCGGTATAAGTCTCTATTGATAGGACTTTCCTTGGTGGCAGTAAAATAGGCATACTCACCTTGTGGATCTATTCCTTTAAAATCATCTACCTCCCATTCTCCTTTTGTTAATTGAGAAATTAATTTTCCATCTGTGTTATACAAATACAAATGATTCCAACCATCTCTTCTACTTTGCCAAATAAATTGATTGTCTCTTGTTGGAATAAATTCCATTGCATGCAAAGGTTGTGCATACTTTTCTTCTTTCTCCTCAAATAAGGTTTCTATAAAATCCCCGGTACTTGCATTGTAAGCATTCATTTTAAAATGATTCTGGTCACGGTTTAGAATTACAATGTAAATTGTTTTCCCATCCGGACTCCATGCAATGTTTGTTAAGTACTGTTCTTTTGGCTCACCGGTTTTCATCCAAACCGTTTTTTCTGTTCTTAAATTGTATACACCTAATGTTACATGATGACTGGCTGCTCCGGCAAAAGGATATTTAACTGTAGTTGGAGTTGCCGGCATGGTGGTCATATCCATAATTGGATAATCTGTTACCATGGTTTCATCTTTGCGGTAGTACGCTAATTGAGAGCCATCAGGAGACCAGAAAATACCTTTACTCACGCCAAATTCATATCTATGAACTACTTGGCCATTTACTATTGCCTTATCCTCATCTTTAGTGATTTGCTCATGCTCACCATTTTTGATTAAGTACAAATTATTATCAATGGTATAGGCTACATTTTTAGTTATTGGGCGCTTATCTGCATGCGCACCCGTTTTTGGAACCACTGCCGATTTAACTGCAGTTAAACTTCTTGAAGGAATATTATAGTTGTAAGTATCATCTCCTTTTCTAAACTCAAATGCCGTACTGCTTACCCATGTATATCTTGGAAAGGCTTTAAGTTTTCCTGCTGCCATGGCATTCAACTTTTTGTTTAAATTATCTAAACTGCAAAGTTCTTTGGTTAAGTCACTTCTGAGTGAGGCCGATTTTAATGACTCCTTTTCTACGAATGAATAGTCAGCTGAGCCTTTAATCCACTTCAATTGATTTAGGTTTTCGGGTGCTAAAGCTCTTCTGCCTTGAAGTATAGCCTCCTCCATGGTTAATAGTTTGTCTTGAGCAACAGCACTAAAGCACAGCAATAGCACAAAGGCACTAATAATAGTCTTCTTCATAAAATTAATTTTGAAAGGGAAAGATAAAGAAAAGTGTTGATTTGAATTTGAAATTCGACATTTGAAATTAATTTCAAATTTTTAATCTCAAACCTTGAATATATTTCATCGCTCTATTAAACGAAAACCTTTACCGTGAATATTTACTATTTCAAGTGCCGGGTCTTCTTTTAGATATTTTCTGATTTTCGCAACATACACATCCATACTTCTGGTAGTAAAATAATTACTTTCTTTCCAAATTCTGCGCAGTGCATAATCACGGTCAAGCACATCATTCTTTTTCATTGCAAGCAACTTCAACAAGTCACTTTCTTTTGGAGACAACAAGTTTTTAGCTCCATTATGTGAAAGTTCACGCAGCTTATAATCAAAATTGTATTTACCAATTGTAAATTCATCGGGCTCGTTCTCATCTACCAATAGAGATTCTTTTCTATTAATGATAGCAGTAATCTTTGCAAGCAACACTTCAGAATCAAATGGTTTCGTTAAGTAATCATCTGCACCTAATTTAAACCCATGCAACATGTCATCTTTTAATGACTTTGCTGTAAGAAAAATGTATGGTATCTTTTTATTGCTTTCTTGTATTTCTTTCGCCAATGTAAATCCATCTTTACCCGGCATCATCACATCCAAAATACAAATGTCAAATGTTTTGGTATTAAAAGCAGCTAATGCCGCGTTACCATCTTCGCACAAGGTTACCTTGTAATCATTTAACTCTAAAAAATCTTTTAGTACTGCACCGAAATTACGGTCATCTTCTGCTAGTAAAATTTTTCTTTTTGGTTGCGACATATCTATTGCTTGTTAGTTATTGGCAGTGTGACTATAAATGTACTTCCTTTATTAGGCTCGCTTTCTACATCAATACTTCCATTGTGGGCAAGTAAAATGGCTTTTACATAACTCAGGCCTAATCCAAATCCTTTCACGTTGTGAACATTCCCTGTATTAACACGAAAAAATTTGTCAAATATTTTCTTCAAAGTATCTTTATTCATCCCCAAGCCCTTATCATTTATATAAATAACCAGGTTTTCATTGTTTTTTTCACTGCTAATGCTAATCTGAGGAATGTCTTTTGAGTACTTTATTGCATTGTCAATCAAATTGTTAAATACAGTAGTGATTAAAATACTATCCCCGGATATCTCATTTTCCGCATTATCTAGCATTAATTTTATTTCGCCATGTTTTTCTGCAATTTTTAATCGGAATTTTTCGGCACAATCGTTTATTATCTCATGCACGCTGATATTTTCGAGCTGAAGCTGAAATTTCTCTTTATCCAATAAAGCCATCTGAAGGACATTTTCCACATGCTGATTCATTTTTCGGTTTTCATCTTTAATAATACCAGTGTATCTATCAACTTGCTCTTTATTATCATACACTCGTGGATTTGTCAATGCATCTGCAGCTAGTGCAATGGTTGATATCGGTGTTTTGAATTCATGCGTCATGTTATTGATGAAGTCATTTTTAATTTCTGCCAATTTTTTCTGTTGCAGTATTAAATACACTGAACCACTAAAAGTTAATAGAATGATACCGGTAAATATGAGAGAGATTAATAATAACCACCATAATGATTTTATGATGTAATTATCTTGTTTAGGAAAGTTGAGAAATAAAAAGTTCCTGCTATTGAATACATCATTTGGAAATAAACTAGCTCGGTAACTATTATTTACCATTGCTTGATGAAACCCGGTTGTTTGCATTACCATCTGTGGTTGATAATCTGCTTTGACCACACCAAATTCATAATCCAGATTCAAACCATTGTTATCTAACTCTTGCTGAATTATACTGTTCAGTGTCTCAGTATTTAAACGCGTTTGAATGGGTCTTACTTTATTAAACTCAACCAACATGCGCTGCATTACATCTTGCAACTGTTTAGATTTTGCATTTAGTCTTTGTTTATGGTTTTGCTCAGACCAGGAGTAATTGGAAGGAGGATCGGTTTCAATTTTTAATTCCATCTGTGCACTTCCATCTGCACTTTGTTCTCTTCGCTCAATAATTTTTACCTTTCCAATGGCAGTGTCCGCATGTATTTCAAGCTTTTCAACAATTCCACCATCATCGGTAATTTGTCTGCTAAAGGTTGTTGTATCTCGAATGGAATCAAACGTTGTTGTAATGGTGGTACCAATGGGTTGGTAATTAAAATCAGAAGGATTAAACTGAAATTGAAAAAGATTGCTTGAAACTAAATTGGCTGCCTCATGCGTTTCCACTTCGTTTATTACGGAGTGCAGTACTTGGTTTATTCTATTGTTAAATTGTTCCTCTTTTAACTCAAAGGCATGGGAAATCCAGTATGCCTGCAGGGCAATTATACCAATGAGTGAAATGCTCATCATTACAATGATGGCTAAAATCTTAGTCGACCGCATGTTGCAAATTTAACGTACCTTTTTGGTATACGTTGATGCTTTAACCCAAATTTAACTAAGTTTAACCTGCCTTTAACGGCCTATAACAAGGCCGGGCGTTACATTTGTATATAAATCAATAAACCATAGTTATGAAATCAAAAATACGTTACAAAATTTCGCCAGGAAAAAGCATTAGCTTATTGGCATTATTGCTTTTTACTAACTCACTATTATTTGCTCAAGTAGAAAACAAAGCTGAAAAAGGAAGCAAGCACATTAAAATTGAAGCTGAAGTAGATGGAAAAATAATCAATGTAGATACTGTAATACCTGCGGGAGCAGATTTTGACCATGCAGCCTTTTTAGAAAGTCTGGGGCTAGAAGGACATGCAGAAATGCATGATGATGGGAATGGTTTTTCTTTTGAGTATGAAACCGAGGATGGAAAGACAATTAAAAAGAAAAAAATGGAGAAGCGTGTGGAAGTAGAAGTGGAAGAAGGTGAAGACGGTGAACAGATTATTAAGAAAAGAGTTTATATAAATGATGGTGATGGGGAGAATAAGGTAATTAAAAAGAAAATGAGTGATGGTGAAGAAAAAATAATTATTATAAAAGATGGTGAAGTGATTGAAGGAGACGGGAAAATGATTAAGAAGAAAATGGATGGAGATAATGTAATAATTATTGAAAAAGACTCAGATGAAGGCACTAGCACTGAAACAAAAATTTGGATTGATGAGGACGGGAAGAAACATGAGATCAAAAAAGAAAAGACTGTAATTATTATTACAGATGACGATGACAAGAAAGAAAAAAAAATAAAGAAAAAGAAGAAAGATAAATAGTCAAATTAATTTTTCAATCATAAAACCAGCTTACTCCGTGAAGCTGGTTTTTTTATGCTTTTTCTTTTTCCGCAAGCTGTTGTTTCACAAATTTTAAGCCTTCTAAAAAAGAATGTGGCTTATAATCTAAATCGCGTTTGGCTTTATCAATTATAAAACCTGTTTTTAACGGACGTTTTGCCGCTTGATTTAATTCTGCTGTAGTAATAGGGTGTATATATTTTTTATCTAAGCCAAAAAAGTCAGCAACCATTTTTACCGAGTCAATAATGCTCATAATATCCGGTCCGGCAACGTGATATACACCTGTCGCTTTTTTCATTGCTGCACTTACACAAGCTTGTGCTAAATCTTCAGATAATGTTGGTGCCCGGAATTGATCGGTAATTACATTTATATCTTTTCCTTGTTCTAATGAACTTTTAGTCCATAAAACCAAATTTGAACGTTGCATATCATCTACCACACCATAAATTATGATAGTTCTAATTATGCACCAATCCAATCCACTAGCCATTAATAATTTTTCTCCTTCATACTTGGTTTTGCTGTAGTGACTTTGTGGATTCGGTTCTGCCTCTTCATCATAAGGACCATCTTCTCCATCAAAAACAAAATCAGTACTCAAATGAATGAAATGTGCACCGTACTTTTTGCAATTATCAATCATATATTCCACTGCAGATACATTTAAGCGATGCGCCTTATCCTTATCATTTTCGCAGGCATCTACATTGGTCATTGCCGCTGTATTAATAATGCAATCGGGTTCAAATGCTTCAAATAATTCAGCTACTTGTTCTGCATCACCAATATCACAACTCATGTATTGATAACCACTTTTATCTGCAGTTCGGTTTTCACCAATACCGGTTGCCATTAACTCAACCTCTTCGTTATCTTTTAAATTGTATATTATTTTTTGTCCTAACAGGCCGTTAGAACCGGTAACAATAATCTTTTTTACAGATCCCATATTCATCCTCTATGCTGCTTCATCATATTTCTTAAACGTAAAACAAAAGCCATTACTAAATAAATAATTAATGGAGAACCCGCTGTTAAAAATGAAGCATAAATAAAAAACAATCTAATTTTTGAAGAGGGTATTCCATAGAAATTTCCCCACCAGTCACATACACCGTATGCTTGTTTTTCAAAATAAGTTTTTATTTTTTCTATCATGGGGTTTTAGATAATTGCAGGAGCTTATTTCCAACACCGCAATTTAAACAATTTTTTTGGCTGCAATGTTCATTCTTTAATTGAAGTAATGCCTGAGATTGGTGAGCATTTTTATTTTCAAGACCAAGAGCCATCCATTGCCTGGTAATTTTATTATTTTCTGATGGCAAATCTTCTAAAAATTGTAAAGCTCTGTTTTGAAATGCATCATCTTTCTTTTTCTTACTATACAGGAATAAAAATGGCACAACCGTGTTGATAATGATATTATGAATTGAACTTTTTCCTAAATTCTTTTCCCGGTTAGCAGATTCAGAATCAAATTTATAGTGAGTATCCCAATAAATAGATGTTTTCGTTTCAAACAACTCTTTTACCTCAGTTAATTTTTCGCAATCTAAAATGGCGCTAAAAAATTTCTGATTTTGATAAAACAAATTAGCTAACTGAGAAATTCGAATGGTTGGAAAATTATAAGGTCTTAAACGAAGATACTTCCAAGCACTCCCTTCAATTGACTTTAGTGAAAATTTATTCTTTAGATGTATGTATTCTTTCTTTAGTGCATTTGGGTACTCATCAGCATACTCTTTTTCTAACATTCCGGCTTGGCCATACAACAAGCTTTCTATTTGTGTTAAACTGCTTTGTTGCCTTTGAATATAAATGTATGGTAATGATTGTGCTAACCACTGAAATGGCATCGCATTTACTTTAAAACCAAAATTCTTACTTAAAAAACGATAAAAGCATTCATCCCAATCATTATTCAGTTTAGTTAACTCTTGGTCAATCAGACTCACCTTACTTTCCAATCGCTCAATAATCATACGGTTTAACCAAAGTTGCACTGAAAAATCATCAACAAAATTAATTTGCTTAGCACAAGGAATCCAATCTTCTGATTGTTTTAAACGCTCGTAGTTCTTATAAAGGTTTACTGGAATACGGTTTTTTAATTCTAAAACCGGAATGTAACCGCCAACAGAATTTTTAATTTCCTTATCATGTTCATATACCACATGCAACACCACATTGTCATAGCTTTTATCTTTTTGATGTTGGTGTTTTTGCCAATCTGATGAATGAATGTGCAATTCAACATTTCCGGCCCACGCGGTGTTTTCTACCATTATTCTGGCATTGCTAAAATCGGGCCCTGCATTGTGATTATGCTCCCCGCATTTAATAACCTGAATTTTTTCTCCAGTTTTAGTCGTAAGGTTCTGATTATCAAATAATCTATGCTTCCACAAGTAATGTAAAAAATCCTCTGTCATAAGTATTTCAAATTTAATAGAAATGTAACAAGAAGCCCTTGGTATGCGTAAAAATAAAGACAAAAAACAGAAATGAAACTAAAATTTACCTTTTTCGGAATTCTCTTCTTCCTTATTGTTGGTATAAGCAATGGCCAAGTTGCAGATAACAGCATAGTAAAAAGCACACATCAACTAGATGTAACTGAAGAAGTATTTTTTATTGTAGATGACATGCCTGAATTTCCAGGAGGGCAAGAAGAGCTATTCACATACTTGGTAAAAAATATGGACTACCCACTTAATGCGAGACAAAATGCAGCAACAGGTACAGTTTATGTAACGTTTGTAATTGACAAATCAGGTAAAGTACTTTCTCCTGAAGTTTTAAAAAGCGTTGATGGCTATCCGGAGTTTAGCACTGAAGCAGTGCGTCTTGTTTCTGAAATGCCAACCTGGAAACCCGGAACAATTGATGATGAACCGGTAAATGTTAGATACAATCTACCAGTTCGGTTCGCATTTTAAGCGCCAGCTAACAACTCAGCCATTTCCATTTGAATTCTTTTTGCCTCTTGTGCTGC
>JABDLV010000205.1 GCA_013001815.1 Bacteroidia bacterium | reverse complement strand
CTTTTACTTCTTGTATGTTACTTACTACTTTTTCATAAGATGCACTTTGCGTTGCAATAACTACAACCGGCATTTCTTCATCAATTAAAGCAATAGGTCCGTGTTTCATTTCTGCAGCCGGATATCCTTCCGCATGTATGTACGAAATCTCTTTCAGTTTCAATGCACCTTCCAGTGCAACCGGAAATCCACAACCTCTGCCTAAGTACAAAAAGTTTCTTGCATCTTTATATTCAGCCGCAATTTCTTTTGCTTTGTCATTCGACTTCAATGCCTTTTCTACTTTTTTAGGAATGCTTTCCAGTTCATTTAATAACATTCTAAATCGGGAATCCTTAATGGTTCCTTTTTTATAAGCAATTTGCAATGCCATTAAAGTAAGCACCGTTACCTGTGCTGTAAAGGCTTTGGTACTGGCAACCCCAATCTCCGGACCGGCATGCGTGTATGAACCTGCATGCGTCATTCTTGGTATAGAAGAACCCACTACATTACATACACCTAAAATAGTTGCTCCCCTACTTTTTGCCAATTCAATTGCAGCAAGTGTGTCTGCAGTTTCGCCACTTTGCGAAATAGCAATTACAATATCTTTTTCAGAAATTATTGGATTACGATATCTAAACTCAGAAGCATATTCTACTTCCACCGGTATGCGCGCTAAATCTTCAATTAAATATTCAGCAACTAAACCTGCATGCCAAGAAGTTCCACAAGCAACAATTAAAATTCTATCTGCGTTTTCTAACTTGGTTAAATACTCATTAATTCCGCCAAGCCTTAATCTTCCGGCAGAAGCATCTAGCCTTCCTCTCATGCTATCCCAAATAGAGCGAGGTTGCTCGTAAATCTCTTTAAGCATAAAATGCTCATAACCACCTTTTTCCAGCTGTTCAAGATTAATTTCCAGCTCTTCTATTAATGGTATTTTATCTACGTTGCCAATGGTTTTCACCTTAAACTCGTTGTTTTTAATGATGGCAATTTCTCCATCATTTAGGTATGCAACGTTTTTGGTATACTCTACAATTGGTGTTGCATCCGAAGCAACAAAGTATTCATCTTTACCAATACCCACTACAATTGGACTACCCTTACGCGCAGCCACCATAGATTTTGGGTGCTCTTTTGAAAGAACAACAATAGCATATGCACCAACCACTTCATTCAATGCTAAGCGCACTGCCTCATCAAAACTTACTCCGCCTTTTTGATAAATCTCTTCTATTAACTGTATTAAAACTTCGGTATCTGTATCACTTTTAAATGTATGTCCAAGCTTTATCAGTGCTTGTTTAAGAATTTCGTAATTTTCAATAATGCCGTTGTGTATGATGGCAAAATTTTCAGATTCTGAAAAGTGTGGATGCGCATTTTTATCATTCGGTTCACCGTGTGTAGCCCAACGGGTGTGGCCCATTCCCAGGCTTCCGCTTACATCTTTGTCTTTTACAAAATTTGCCAGGTCTTGCACCTTGCCTGCCTTTTTAAAAACATTTAAGTCTCCATTTAGTAAAGCTACACCTGCACTGTCATACCCACGGTATTCCAAACGCTGCAAACCTTTAATAATAATTGGGTAGGCTTCTTTTTTACCTATGTATGCTACAATTCCACACATGCTAATTAAATTTTAATCTAAGATTGAGTAGTTCAATCTTAATTTTATTCTACTTGTTGCAGTGGTATCACTTGCACCCTCTAAAACTACTCTGTTTGGAGTAAGGGTTGCATTGTTTGCCACTAAAAACATTCCAAAGTTTTTCGCTTGGCCTGTTAATAACCTCTGGAAATGACGAGTAAAGTTAATTTTATATTCTTCCTTATCCTCATCGTAGAAACCTCCATAATCTAAATTTAGCTCATTTACTAAATCAATAATGGTTGCATCTTGCCCAATACTATCAGAGGCTAATAATATTATAGCATTATTCGGATCTAGGTCATCAAAAGTTCCATTTTTTACCGGAATTGTTAACTCTGCTAAATTAACGGCAATATTTCCAAGGTCTTCAAGCTTATCTAAATGAGGAAATTCTAATCTGGTTTTTACCCCGGCCATCGCTTGCACATAGGTTTCTGTATGTCCTAGAGTGCTATCCATCAATTGGGCTTCAACCGGTGTTCCTGTATAATCATGCTCAAATACATTGGTTCTGATGGTATTTCCATCAATAATATACTCATAGCTCTGAGCAGAGTCAGCGGTATAGTAAACTGTCAGCTTTGATAAAGATGAGCTTGCGTTGAATGTGATAATGCTTCCATCCATAAAAACATCATCGGTACTTATACAAATGCCTTTAAATACAGCAAGCAATTCATCATTCGTTCTATCTGCATCTCTGCTAAAATTTATTAATTCATCACCAACCCATGAGTCCAACCTAATTCTTAAGTGGGGCGCCAGCGTGTCGCTTCCAATTATAACTGTATCCGTAGGATTAAATGAAGTGGTCTTCATTGCCATGGATTGCCCTTCAGTAAAAACATGATTGGTGTAATACGTTGTGTCAGCCTCCAAATCTTCTTCTAACCTTACCACATTAATGGTTTGCATGGTAGTGGTGTCGCCATAATGCCCGCCATAGGCTAAGGTTAGCACAACAGAATCGAGCGTTGCGTTGGTACCATATGTAAATCCGCTAGATGATAGTTTTAATTGTGTATACGCCTTTGCATTTGCCAAACCAAATACATCATCCGTATAACTGCCAACCAACAATCCTATCGGCAGGTTGTTTGAGCTGGTGCTTATTGGTAATGAATCAACAGTTTGCACATAGGATATCAAAGAAACAGTGTCTGTAACAAACACATTTATCTGATCATCTTCGGGTTGCACTTGCAAACCAACATTGTTTGGTTCTGTGCAATTACTAAAAATAAAAACCCAGCAAACTGTTGCTAATACTAGATGCTGGGTTAATGCCTTTTTAAGCATAATTATTATGAATGGAATTCGTCCTGAATTAACGTTATAAACAACTATTTAGTCTGCTAAGACAGGATCATTTTGCAAAACCTGGTCATAGAATTCATTGTAAACATCCAGATAATTGTCCGGGTCTTGGTATCCTAAGAAATGGTTTCCTTGTTTAGTAATGTATTTGGCAATAGTTGAGTCTAACTCTTCACTACCTTGAATTACTGCATCTGATTTAGAAACCGCTAGTTTTACCATGCCTGTGTAGTCAGCATTTTTCATCTCTTTTACGTGAGCGGTGGTAACACCTTCCATCATTGCTTTTTTACTAAAGTCATTTTTGAAGTTGTCTTCAAATCCATCGTTGTATGCAGAGTAAATCACTTTAGAATTTTTGAATAGTGCATCATCTTTAAATGCAGTTTTTACATACAAAGGAACTAATGATGTCATCCAACCATGGCAGTGGATAATGTCCGGACTCCAACCAAGTTTTTTAACTGTTTCAATTACGCCACGGGCAAAAAAGATTGCTCGCTCATCATTGTCATCAAAGAACTTTCCTTTTTTATCATTAAAAACAAACTTTCTTTGAAAGTATTCTTCGTTATCTATAAAGTATACCTGCATTCTTGCAGCCTGTATAGAACCAACTTTAATAATCAAAGGGTGGTCTGTATCGTTTATGATTAAGTTCATTCCAGATAAACGAATTACTTCGTGTAACTGGTTTCTTCTTTCGTTAATTACGCCAAACCTTGGCATAAATGTTCTGATTTCTCTTCCGCGTTCTTGTATACCCTGAGGTAATTTTCTAGCTAATTTTGAGATTTCACTTGCTTCTAGATAAGGGCTAATTGCCTGAGAAACAAACAATACCCTTGTTTTTTTTGTAGTACGACCC
This sequence comes from Bacteroidia bacterium, assembly GCA_013001815.1. GTDB lineage: Bacteria > Bacteroidota > Bacteroidia > AKYH767-A > OLB10 > JABDLV01. The sequence goes on along the minus strand of JABDLV010000205.1, from coordinate 2,700 downwards.
ATTTTTGTTTTTTAAGTTTTTACTGGCTGCAAAGATACAAAAAATAATGCAACAATGCTTGGAAGCAGAATTCTTGAATTATCTATCTCCTTGTTTTTGAGCGACTTATGTAATATTGGTCGGAATATGATTATTTCTAGGGCAATTGTATTTATGTTAGCTAATAAATTATGCAGTAATGCTGGTCATTGAGAAGAAAAATAAGCTCAGAAATAAATTAATACAGGCAAAAACTATAGGCAAAACTATTGGCTTTGTGCCCACCATGGGTGCTCTGCATAGCGGCCACTTATCTTTAATAGAAAGGGCTAAAAAAGAATGTGATGTGGTGGTTTGCAGCATCTATGTTAATCCTACCCAATTTAATAATGCCGCAGATTTTGAAAACTATCCACAAACCCTAAAAGCTGATGTTAATCTTCTTGATTTAGCTAAGTGTGATTTTGTATTTACTCCAACTTTTGATGAATTATATGAGAGTAAGTCAGATTTACTCGATATTGATTTGGGTAATTTGGAAAGGAACATGGAAGGCGAATACAGACCGGGGCATTTTTTAGGAATGGTAACGGTGGTAAAAAAGTTTTTTGATATCGTTGAACCGGATAAAGGTTTTTTTGGCGAAAAAGATTTTCAGCAGTTAGCAATTATAAATTATATGGTTTCCTTTTTTCAATTACCTATTGAAATAATTGGATGTGCTACTGTGAGAGAGAATGACGGACTGGCACTGAGTTCTAGAAACGCCTTATTAAATAAAGAACAAAGAGAGGCTGCACCTTTAATATACAAAGCGCTTTGCAGTTTGAAAGAGCTGCTTTTAACACACACTGTTCAGGAATGCAAGGATATGGTTACAGAGCAAATCAATAAAAACAAAGAGCTGGGGGTGGAGTATATTGAAATTGTAAACTCAAAAACATTACAGCCTATAACTGAATATAATACACAGAAAGTTTGCAGAGCATGCATTGCTGTTTATGCCGGTAATATTCGGTTAATAGATAACATCGCTTTATAGTTGTTGGTCTGCTAAAAATTGTAATTTTGGCCGCTATGATGGTACACATGATGAAATCTAAATTGCACCATGCCACAGTTACACAGGCAGAGTTGCATTATGTTGGCAGTATAACCGTTGATGAAGACTTAATGGATGCTGCGAATTTAATAGACCATGAAAAAGTTCAGGTTTTAGATATTGAAAACGGAGAACGTTTAGAAACTTATGTAATTAAAGGCGAACGTGGGAGTGGAGTAATTTGCATGAATGGACCTGCCGCCAGAAAAATTCAAAAAGGAGATACAATTTTGGTTATTTCTTATGCCATGATGAGTGAAGAAGAAGCCAGAAAGTATGAACCTGTTGTGGTTATATTAGAAGACAATAACAAAGTCAAAAAATAGCATTGAATAAAAAAATAATCAACGCTTTAAAATACATTGCACTGCTTGGTGTTGGTATTTTACTTTTATGGCTCACTTTTAAAGACCAAGATCTACAACAAGTATTTACAGAATTAAAAGAAGCAAACTGGTGGTGGGTTGCACTATCTATGGTGTGTGGTTTCCTGGCGTTTTTGAGCAGGGCCATTCGTTGGGTAATGTTACTGGAGCCGCTTGGTTACAAACCGCGATTATTACTGACAACCTATGCATTAATGTTGGGTTACTTTGCAAACCTGGCTATACCCCGCATTGGAGAAATTACACGTTGCGGAGTTCTTAGTAAAACAGAAAAAATACCAATGAACTCTTTGATAGGAACCGTTATTGTTGAACGAGTAATTGATTTGGTACTTCTTATTCTGTCTATATTAACCGTTACACTTTTAGAGTTTGATACATTAAAAAGGTTTATGGGTGATAACGTTATCGGTCCTATGGCAGATAAATTTAGTGGGGGTATTGACCCAGTTAACATTATAATTTTTGTTGCAATAATTGTGGTGTTAGTTGTTGTCTATAAAATGCTTAAAAAGAACGGGCGCTTCGAAACTTTTTTTATAAAACTAAGTGACTTATTTAAAGGCATAGGAGATGGTATTAAAACAGTAATGAAACTAAAAAATACCGGAGCTTTTGTTGCCCACACGATGTTTATTTGGGTAATGTATTTTACAATGACCTATGTCTGCTTTTTCGCACTGGAAGCAACTGCGCATCTTGGTGCAAAAGAAGGATTGTTTACGCTGGTTGCCGGTGGGCTTGGAATGACTGCACCGGTGCAAGGTGGCATTGGGGCATACCACTGGATTGTTTCCAGGGGCTTAATGCTATTTGGTGTTTCTGACCATGACGGAGTTGTGTTTGCAACCTTGGTTCATACTTCGCAAACATTCTTAGTTGTTGTACTCGGTTTATTGTCATTGGTGTTGTTATCCTTTGCAAATAAAAAGCAAGCAAAAAATGAGCAAGCATAACAATATTCAGTCTAAAATATTTTCTCTGGAAGAATTTCAAAGAACACTAGGTATTTGGCGCTTTAAAAACGATACAATTGTATTTACCAATGGCTGTTTTGATTTAATTCATTTAGGGCACATAGATTATTTATCTAAAGCTGCAGACCTGGGAGATAGGCTTATAATTGGCTTAAACACAGATAGTTCTGTTTCTAAATTAAAAGGGAAACACCGGCCAATAAAAGATGAACAAAGCAGGGCAACTATTCTGGCATCTTTTTCGTTTATAGATGCA
>JABDLV010000186.1 GCA_013001815.1 Bacteroidia bacterium | reverse complement strand
AACAATGCTACTGCAGGAGGTGTTGGATCCATATCTAATAATACTTCTATTAAAACTGCTACAATAAATTCTACTGTTTGTTCATTTGGTCCTTTACCAATTGAGTTAGCTTATTTTGGTGCTAGCATTGAAGAAAACACTAAAGTAAAACTAGAGTGGATTACTTCGAGTGAAACGAACAATCACTATTTTCAAATTGAAAGAAGTACAGATAAAAATAACTGGACAGTTATAGATGAAATACCCGGTGCCGGAAATAGCAATACGCAACTAGCATACCACGTGTATGATTATTCTCCACTGAATGGAATTTCATATTACCGTTTAAAACAAGTTGATTATAACGGAGATTTCAGTTATTCAGATATTGAACAAATTAATTTCATAGGTATAGAAGTAATCAACCTCTTCCCTAACCCATCACCGGGAATGATAAACCTAACATTGAATTCAACAGATAATTCCAAAGCCATTGTTCAATTGTATTCTGTAAATGGAAAAACAGTTTACAATCGCCAAATAGAATTGCAACAAGGGTTTATGCAATACAATTTAGATTTTAATTTTTTACCGGCAGGAATGTATATTTTCAAAATGCAAATACCAGAGCGCAATTACCATTATCAAAGCAAACTGAATTTAAACGATTAAAATCTGCTGAACGCCAAATTCAGCATATTCAGTTTGGAAAATATTACCTAATTCCAATTTTCTGAACCCTAAAACCATGACCAATTTTACCCCTATTTCGCACTTAAACCACTATATATCATTAGTTTATAACATGAATGGTCCTGGATGTAATTTGTTTATATATATTTTTATATTGGAGCAAAATTATATAAGTGAAAGATTTTGAAACAGCAGAGGAATTTTTAGCCGCTTTTCCGCAATGGGAGAAGGAATTAAAGAAACTTCATAAAATATTAAAGGATTCCAGATTGGTAGAAACCATTAAATGGGGCGCTCCTGTTTATACTACCAAAGACGGTAAAAATATAGTTGGCCTGGCGGCATTTAAATCATATGTGGGATTGTGGTTTTATCAAGGTGCCCTATTAAGAGACCCTGCAAAAAAACTAGTTACAGCTGAAGATGGAAATGCAAAGGCAATGATGCAATGGCGTTTTAGAACGTTAAAAGAAGTGGATGTGAATGTAAAGCTGGTAAAAGTTTACATTAAAGAAGCTATTGCCAATTCTAAAGATGGCAAGGAAATAAAACCTGTAAAGAAAGCCCCACTAAAAATACCTGCAGAATTAAAAGAAGCTTTAGATAAAAATAAAGGAGCAAAAGCAGGTTACGATAAACTAACCACTTTTAAGAAAAGGGAATATTGCGATTTTATTATTGAAGCAAAAAGAGAAGCTACCAAAGCAAATCGCTTAAAGAAGATTCTTCCAATGCTAAAAAAAGGAATTGGATTGCATGATAAATACAGAAAGTAATGGCTAATAAAAAAGGCCGAATCACCGGCCTGGGAGGTATCTTTTTCAAAGCCAAAGATCCAAAAGCTACAAAACAATGGTACGATGAGCATTTCAGCCTTGGTACCGACCAATACGGAAAATCTTTTCAATGGTATGATCTAAACGATAAAGAAAAAATCTGCCACACCCAATGGAGTGCCATGAAAGATGACACCGACTACTTTGACCCGGGTAAACAAGACTACATGATAAATTACCGTGTAGAAAATTTAGAAGAACTTATAGAAGAATTAAAAACAAAAGGGGTAAAACAAGTTGGTGGCCTGGATAAATACGACTACGGTAAGTTTGCGTGGGTGCTCGACCCGGATGGAAACAAAATTGAATTGTGGGAACCCGTTGACCAGGTATTTACCGACATGGAAGAAGAAAAGAAAAAAGCGGAGAAGTAATTTTTACAATTTCCCAATAACATTTTTTGAATTTATTAATTGTTGGTTTGTGTTGACACAAACCAAGGAGGAAAAATAAACCATTGAGAATATTCATTAAAATAATGTTTAGTTGGATGGTATTAATTTCAGTACCATCCAACTATTTGTTTGCTCAAGGCATTAATAACAATTGGTTAAGCGGTTATTCAAGTTTATCGGGATTACCTGAACATAATGTTAGTTTAATAGATTATTTTACTGGCAGTGCTACTCTTACACTTAACCCCATGGAAATGGAGTTTAGACAAACTCATGCAAATATATCTGATAAAAACGGAAACCTGTTGTTTTATACCAATGGCTATTATATAGCAGATGCTACAGGTGATACCATGCTAAACGGGGGGGGGATAAATCCAAGTGCGTACACTTCCATTTACCCTGATGGATTGTTGCTACCTCAATCTCATTTATTTATTGCCTTTCCTGCAGACTCTAATAAATACTATTTAATTCATAGTACCGTTGATGACATGGTACAAGTCAAAGCAGAAAATTTATATTACTCAGTAATTGATATGACATTAAATAGTGGACTTGGTGGAGTTATAAATAAAAATCAAATACTGATTTCGGATAATTTGAACATAGGTAAAATTTCCGCTATCAAGCATGGTAATGGAAGAGATTGGTGGGTAGTTTGTCACAAAATAAATACCAATACATTTTTTAAGTTACTTATAACTCCACAAGGAGTTTCTCAGCCAACAATGCAATCTATTGGTATAGTCAGACCAAAAGATATAGGTCAAACCTATTTTTCACCTGATGGAAGTAAATTTGCATATTATTATTTCGAGCATGGTTTAGAAATTTTTGATTTTGACCGCTGTACAGGTATGTTTTCAAACCCAGTTTTTATGCCACCTGACACAATAGCAGGCACAGGTATAGCTTTTAGCCCTAATAATAATGTGCTCTACGCCAGTGCAGGTGACTCATTATACCAGTTTGATTTAACCTCAGCTAATATTACTGCAAGTAAAACCTTGGTTGCAGTTTGGGATAGTTTTTACTCCGGTGTATTTGGTGGTTTTCCAACTTATTTTCAGTTAATGGCTTTAGCACCTGATGGTAAGATTTACATTACTACAGGTAACAGTACTTTTCATTATCATATTATAGACCAACCAGACAGTTTGGGTACGGCATGTAATGTAATACAACATGGCTTAGATATAAACCACTATTATTTTAACACTCTTCCCAATCACCCCAACTACCACTTAGGCCCATTAGTTGGCAGCATATGTGATAGCATTACCGGGTTACCCCCACCGGAAGAAAATCTTACACTTAAACTTTACCCTAATCCAAACAGTGGCATTTTTCAAATTACTTACACACCTTTGCCAGAGAATTTAAAACTGCAAGTATTTAATATCTTGGGAGAAGAAGTGCACGCGCAGTTGTTGCCACAATGGAGCCAGTTGCAAAACATAAACATTGGAAAACTACCTGCAGGGGTGTACATGGCTGCTATTACTAGTAGTGCATCTTCTAAGTCTGTTAAATTTTTGGTAGAGTAATAATCCTAAAACAAAACTGTCATATCGAATCTCATGCGGGGGATATTGAATGGAGGTGAGATATCTCCATATATATAGTGAGATTTCTCACCCCAGGCACACAAGCTAACGCATCGGTTCGAAATGACAGAAAGGAACTCGTTCAAAAATAACTATATCAATTTCCCCTGTTGCCCTATTCCACTTCTTAATCTAATTGCAGTTATCACTTGTTTGGTTTGCTGCGGAAAATTACCACGCATCATCCAATCATAATAACTCGGTTCTTTTTCAAATACACTTTGCACAGATAGACCCTTGTGCTTTCCAAAATTAAAAATTTCTACTCCTTTATCATCAAATGAAATTCTGCCTGCTAAATCGGCATTGTTATTCATTCGTGTATAGGTATTTAAAAAATCTACATTGGGTTCTAAATCATCATACCTTTCTAGTTGGCTCATCAACACATCAATTGTAGCGCTAATATCAGCCTCCGCACTGTGTGCATTGTCTAAGTCTTTATCGCAATAAAATTTAACGGCTGCTTCTAAGGTTCTCTTTTCTTTTTTGTGGAATATGCTTTGTACATCTACACTTTTTCTTCCCACCATTGTAAACTCTACTCCCACTCTATTTAACTCTTCCACCAATAAGGGTATATCAAAACGATTCGAATTGTATCCACCTAAATCTGCAT
>JABDLV010000180.1 GCA_013001815.1 Bacteroidia bacterium | reverse complement strand
TTTTTAGCAGATGAAGCTTTTGATTTTGCGAGAGAATATTATCTGAGTTTAGAAAAAGAACTGGGTGCACGTTTTGTTCAGCAAATGCCATTGTTTAAAATTTTTAATAATCAAGAACAGCAAGATGACTGGTTGCAAAAAGCAAATAGCCCTGAATATGAACAGTATTTAAGTAAAGAGATTAAACACTTTTCTGAAGAGGCAATAAAAAATGATTTTGGTACAGCAGAAGTGTTAAATACATTTTTATTGAATACTCAGGCATTTTTAAACGCGACAAAATTGTTCTTAGTAGAAAACGCCTCATACAGAAACGAAACATTTCATTCAGATGAAGTTGTTCTGGAGCCTGATGCTGTGCATTACAGAGGCATTCATGCCAAAAAAATTATTTTTTGTACTGGATACAAAGCTGCTTCCGATAAATATTTTAATTGGTTACCGTTCAATTTGTGCAAAGGAGAAAGGTTGAATATTGAATTTGAATCTTTTCAATTGGAAAAAGCTATTAGCAACAATGTAGTATTAATTCCAGAGGATAATAATTACATATTAGGTTCAACATATAGTTGGGATGAATTGAATGAAGAACCAACAGCAGAGGCTAGAGAAGAATTAAGCTTGAAGTTTCAGAAAATTTCAAACTCCAAATTTCAAATTTCAAATCATCTTGCGGCTATAAGACCCACAACCATAGACAGGAGGCCGTTTTTAGGCTTGCATCCCGAGTTAAAACAACTGGCAATTTTTAATGGCATGGGAACCAAATCTGTAATGTTTTGTCCATTTCTTGCTAAAAAAATGTGTGCATTATTATTAAATGGAATTGATTTGCCTTCAGAGGTTAATATTCAAAGGCATTTGAAGCATTTTTCGGCCTAATAGTTCTATTGTGAAGCAAGTGTGAATATGTAAGATTTGCTTAATTATGAATACATACAGGGTTAATTCTGTATTAGATTAGTAATTAAGTATTTACTAATAAAACCACTCATATTATGAAAAAGACAATTCCTTTATTGATTTTTGTTTTTCTGTTATATGCTTTTAAAGGTGGAGAGAATAACGCTCACTATACATTAGCAAAAGAAAATAATCACCTTGTATTAACTATTTCATTAGATGCTAAAATGATGCATGACGTTTTGCAAAAGGCAAACAAATGTGATGATCAAAGCAAATTAACTGTTTGTATTGATGAGTATTTAAAAAATAATGTCAAAATAATGGCAGATAGTGCGATGGGTAAATTTAGCTTTATGTCATCCAGTACAGTAAATTCAAATTTAAAAATGAAATACCGGGTAAATCGTATTCCATTAGATTTTGAGCATTTGGTCATTACCAATACAGTAATGAATGAAGAAATACCAAAATTTAAAAATGTGATGAACGTTCAATTGGGTAAAAAACCAAAGGAATATGAACTGTCTTCCAAAAAAAGTATGGTGGAACTTAAATTTTAAAAATTGTTACACTCAATGATTTTATAAGCTCGCCAGAAATGGTGGGCTTTTTTTATGATTTTGAAGCTATTTAATTGGCTAATAATCAAGTAGTATATGATTTAGCTCTGGCGTCATGCCTAATTTTTCCGTATTTTAGTATGGTCTTTAGTCCCTGTATATACCCTTTTTAATACTATTTATAATGAAATTAAAATTGTACTCCCTGTTAAGCATTTTAATTGCAATGGTTTTTAGCCTTTCATTGCATGCACAGACAAACTATACTTTGCTTCTAAAAAATGGAAATATTCATTTGAGTGCCAATAGTGCTGAATATATTGAACAGTTTAACATTGAAAACGAAAATACATACAATGGAAATTTTTATAAGATAGTTCAATTCAGTGCTATTCCATCAACTGAAGAGCAGCAGACGATGCAGGATTTAGGATTTCATTTGTTGGAATACATTCCGCACAATGCGTGGATAGTATCAATTGATGCTGCAATAAACATCAGCCGTTTAAATGATTTTAATATTCGGGCTATTGCAGATGTAGATAACAGCTACAAGTTGCAGCCTTTATTATTGTCCAAGGAGTTTCCTGAACATGCATTGCGAGGATCGAATACAATTGAACTTGTGGCAGTGCGGCATGCAGATACGGAAACAGATCGTGTAGTTCATCAACTTAATCTTTTAGGTGAAGAAATAATTGAATTTTATCCGGAGTCTAGAAATCTTAGGCTCGTTACACCTATAAAGAATATTCAAGCATTAAGTGATTTGCCATTCATTACTTATTTAGAGGTTGTTGCTCCTCCTGCAGTGCCGGAAGATACCAGAGGTAGAAGTTTGCACCGCTCAAGTGCCATAAATACTTCTCCTTTTTATGGGGCAGGAAGAAAGTATGATGGTGCAGGTGTAAAGGTTGCAGTGAATGACGATGGTTTTGTTGGTCCACATATTGATTACACAGGAAGAATTGATAACTCTGAAGTGGCAAGTGATTTTACCGGTACACATGGCGATGGAGTGGCAGGAATAGTTGGTGCAGCAGGAAATTTAGATCCTTCTAATGCGGGTATGGCCACAGGGGTTTTTCAAAAGATAAGGCAATATAGTTCGTCAATGCCAAACACTGTGAACTTGCATACCACTCAACAAATAATGATGTTCAATAGTTCGTATAGTAATGGAACTAATGCCGGATATACATCTACAACACAATTAGTAGATAATGAAATTTACAATAACACGAGTTTAATGCAGGTTTTTTCTGCAGGTAACTCAAATGGTGGAGGTAGTACACCTGCCGGTTCACAATGGTTTAATATAACCGGTGGACACAAAGCCGGTAAAAACGTTATTGCTACAGCAAATTTATATTATGATGATGTGTTAGTTAGTAGTAGTAGTCGAGGTCCCGCACATGATGGAAGAATTAAACCTGACATCGCATCGAACGGGCAAAACCAAATATCTACAAGCCCGGATAATGCTTATTCTCCTTTTGGCGGTACTTCCGGTGCTGCACCCGGCATAATGGGTTGTGCAGCTCAACTGTATCATGCTTACAAAGATTTAAATGGAGGTGCTAATCCACCAAGTGGATTAATTAAAGCTGCATTAATGAATACTTCTTATGATTTAGGAAATGCAGGACCGGACTTTAAATATGGTTGGGGTAGAGTGGATGCATTGCGCGCGCTCCGTTTAATTGAAGACAATAGATATTTTAGTTCTACCATTAGCAATGGAGGAGCAAACGCACATAATATTGCAGTTCCGGCTAATTGCAAGCAAATGCGAGTAATGGTGTATTGGGTTGATCCGGCAGGTGCTGTTGGAACGAATAAGGCATTAGTAAATGATATTAATATCATACTTGATTCTCCAAATCAGGTTAATTACTTACCATTAATTCTAAATCCTACTCCAAATGCAACTACTTTGGATTTACCGGCTGTACCCGGAATGGATACGTTAAATAATGTTGAACAAGTGAGGATTGAAAATCCTGTAGCGGGAACATATACACTGAATGTTGCAGGTGCTGCCATACCAACCGGACCACAAACGTATTGGGTAGTTTATGAATTTATATTAGATGAGATTGAAGTTACCTATCCAATTGGTGGCGAAAGTTTTGCGCGCGGGGAAACTGAAGCCTTGCGTTGGGATGCACATGGTACAACAGGAAGCTTTACGCTCGAGTACAGCACAAATAACGGTGCATCTTGGAGTACAATTTCTACAAGTGTAAGTGGCAGTGCAAGGTTTTATAATTGGACTGTTCCAACTGTGGTGACAGGTGATGCCTTAATCAGGGTATCAAGAGGATTAAATTCTGATACCAGTGAGGATGTTTTTTCTATCATTGATATTCCAAGTGGATTGACAGTAGATTTTGCTTGTCCGGACTCCATCAGATTAATTTGGAATGCTGTATCCGGTGCCACTTCATATGAAGTGAGTCAATTGGGCACAATGTACATGGATTCAATTGGAACGAGTACAACAACTGACTTCATAGTAACCGGTCTTAATCCAACAGATGAGTATTGGTTTAGTGTTAGGGCAAGAGCAAATGGAATAGAAGGTAGAAGAGCAATAGCAATTAAGAAAGATCCAGGTACATTTTTCTGCCCCATTCCAATAGATGGTGGAATTCTTGATATCGAAAAACCGGGTATAGCACAATTAACGAACTGTGATAGTTTATCAATTATTCCAATACAAATAGACGTAGCCAATGAAGGTCTAAATCCCATTAGTAATTTTGATGTTTCTTATCGATTAAACGGAGGTACTATTTTTACTGAAACCATTGCAGGGCCATTAGCTCCTTTGAGTCAACTTCTTCATACTTTTACGACTACTATTGATTTAAGTGCGCCCGGTAGTTATCAGCTTGAAGCATGGATTGATATTACTTCTGATGGAAATTCATTTAATGATACTGTGTCAGTAACATTAATTTCCGGAGGAGTTCAAACCTTACCATTTTTCGAAAATTTTGAATCTTTTAGCACTTGTGCAACATCCAGTGATTGTGAAACAACCATATGTGATTTAAATAATGGATTTGTTAATCTTGAAAATGGGGTAGATGATGATATTGATTGGCGAACAGACATTGGTGGTACGCCTTCATCAGGTACCGGACCTTCCGTAGATCATAATCCCGGAAATTCTTCCGGTAAGTATCTATATACCGAAGTAAGTGGGTCTCCAGTATGTGCAAGTAAAACAGCCATGATGGTTTCACCATGTATTGATTTGACCGGTTCAAGTTCTCCGGAATTAAAATTTTGGTATCATATGAACGGAACTTCTGTGGGAAGTTTACATATTGATATTTTTGCAGGAGGCACATGGACTAATGACGTCATTTCTT
>JABDLV010000135.1 GCA_013001815.1 Bacteroidia bacterium | reverse complement strand
GGCTTGTATATCTGGCATAAAAGTTCTCTAAAATCCTTAACTTTGATTTAGATTCGTTTAATAGGATAATGATACTAAATTACCTTATAATAGGTTCCATTTTTGCTTGGGCAGTTTACTTTTTAACCAGAAAGCTGTTTATTAAAGACAAAACTACAGGCAGCTGTGCTTCTTGTGATAAAAGCACAGAGAAAGTTAAATTGTAAAACTTACTTAGATTGTTTGATTGAGTCTAATCTGGCCGCAGCATTTTGCTCAGCTTTAATCATATTTTGCCTTGCATTTTTTAATGAATCAGCCTGCAAGCGATCAGATTCTGCCTTTTCCTTAGTGGTTTCCCCACATGAAAACAGGAATAGCAGAAAAAAGAAAATAAGATCCTTTAGTCTAAACATGAAATAAACCGGTACCTAATGAAAGGCACCGGTTTTTATATGACTTGAAGTAATTTTTATCTTACTTACCTTTCTTCTTGCCTTTAACTGCTCCTGATAATCCCTTAGTTTGAGGCACATCAGATTTAGCTTGAGCAGCTTGTTGAGCTTGCTGAGAGGCTTTTGTAGCCTGTTGTGCACCTGCAGCACTTGCAGCTTTTACTAATGAATCTTCTCTTGCAGCTTGAGCTTCAGCAGCCTGAACATCAGCTATTGAGTCTAATGTAAATTGCTCTGCTTCTACAGTAGCTATTGAGTCTAATCTAGCTTGCTCAGCAGCAGCTTTGTCTTTAGCACTTGGCCCACAAGCCACTAGAAATGTGATACCAAATAAGGATAAAATTAAAATTGCTTTTTTCATCGTTTATAGTTTGAATTTATAATGTGGCGTAAAAATACAAAAGCCTTAATTCTAACAAAGTAAAGTGGATAAATATTTTTACACAAATTGTTTAAATAATCTAAAATGGCATTAACTTTGTGTTCTTTAGAACCAAACTATTAAAAAACATATAAAATCATGAAAAAAAACATTTTAGCTATTTGCTTAGCTTTATTTACGGCTGCAGCTTTCACATTATCTAGTTGCAATACAGATGATACTACGGCCCCTGTAATTCTTTTAATTGGTGATGCAGTTGTAACTGTTGAACTTGGAGGCGTTTACACAGAAGATGGAGCCACCGCTACGGATGATGAAGATGGTGACTTATCTGCTTTGGTAATTACTGAAGGTACGGTAAATACAGATTCTGCCGGAACTTATATCATTACTTATTCTGTAAGTGATGCTGCGGGAAATCCTGCAAGCACAACAAGAGAAGTAAATGTGGTGATTGTTAGAGATAGCTGGGTTGGAGCTTGGAACTCAACACTTGACTGCCCATCACTTAATTATTATTACTACGCTTCTGAGTCTTTTACTGCTGGTGCAGGTGCAAATTCTGTAGACATTTCAAACTTTGCAGGCAGTAATGGAAATCTTATTGGCGCAACTGTAAGTGGTAATATGGTTACATATTCTGGTGCTGTAACTGTAGCTGGAGTTGATTTCGATAATATAGAAGGAACTATTAGCGCTGATGGTAAACGCATAGACATGACCTTTTCTCGCGATGCGGGTTCAGGTGCTGAAACTTGTTCAAATACTTACGTCAGATAAATCAGTCTGAACGAATGCTTAAAATGCTCTCAATATTGAGGGCATTTTTTTTGACTTATATTTGCCAGTGATGCCCAATGCAATATATCATGCAACTTTACTGCTAAAGCGATTAGCAGTAGTTTTGTTGTTTTACACTATTTGCAGATTGGGTTTTTATTTTTTTAATCTTAATTACTTCAGTTCATTATCATTTTTTGAAGTAGTCAAACATTTTTTCTTTGGTATTCGATTTGATTTATCGGCTATTGCCTTTACCAACGCAGCTTTTATTATACTCAGCATTCTTCCATTCCAATTTGTTCATACCAAACCGTTTCAAAAAATATTATTGTTTTTGTTTATGATTGTAAACTCTCTCGCAATAGTTATGAATATGGTCGATTGGGCATACTTTCCCTTCACCTTAAGAAGAACATCGGTTGAGGTGCTAAGTCTTTTTGCACTGGGAGATGACATGGTTAATGTATTGCCGACAATTGTTTTGGATTATTGGTACCTGGTGTTTATAGCAATTGCATTGTGTTATTTGCTATATAAATTATACTCCTACATTTCGATTGAAACAAAGTGCAACAAAAAATATGTCGTTAACTTACTTACAATATTTTTTGTAATCATTTGCACAGGTATTTTAGCAAGAGGTGGGTTTCAATACAAACCCATTAAAGCTCTAGCCGCAGCGCAATACACCAATGCAAAACATGCCCCTCTCATTTTAAATACCCCATTTACAATTGTAACTAATACGTCCAAAAGAGTCATTGATAATCGCTTTGCCGATATTGATTTAGAGGATTACAGCAATTCAAATTTTAAGTATGGAAAAAACTTCTCTTCAGACTCGGCATTAACTGGCTCTAACGTGGTCATTTTTATATTAGAAAGCTTTTCAAGTGAGTATATTGGATATTTAAACAATGGAAAGGGTTATACGCCATTTCTAGATTCCATTTTAGCAGAAAGTTGGGTATTTCCGAATGCTTTTGCTAATGGAAAAAAATCAATTGATGCATTGCCGGCAATTATTTCATCTTTACCCGGATTAATGGATGACCCATTTATTTCTTCTAATTACAACTCAAACGCTGTTCCTTCCCTTTCTAATTATTTAAAAAAAGAAAAATACTATACCTCATTTTACCATGGTGGCAACAATGGAACTATGGGATTTGATGCTTATACTTCTTTGTGCGGTTTTGATCATTATTATGGGAGAGAGGAATATGAAGGAAATAAAGAAGATTATGATGGACAATGGGGAATATATGATGAACCCTATTTAAAATATTTTGAAAAAGAATTGACCAAACAAAAACAACCCTTTTTAAGTTGTTTCTTTTCACTAAGCTCACATCATCCTTTTAAGCTTCCTAAGAAATATAAAAACGCATTTCAAGAAGGAGAATTACCAATTCACCCTTGCATTAGCTACACAGATGCTGCACTTAAGCAATTTTTTCAAAATGCTAAGAACCAAGATTGGTTTAAAAACACCTTATTTGTTTTTACTGCAGATCACACAGGCCCTACAACAAACCAAAAAGAGCTAAGCAACCACAACCTTTACTCTGTGCCTATTGCGTACTACTATCCGGGTAAGATTGAACCAAAAAAAGATGAAAGAATTACACAGCATATTGACATTATGCCGACAGTACTTGATTTAATTGATTATACAGACAGCATTGCATCTTTTGGTGAAAGTCAGTTGTACAATCATGCAAATAATTTTGCGATTTCCTATGCAAATAATATTTATCAGTGTATATTCAAGGATGAAGTTTTAGAATATGACGGAACTAACTATTTAACACCTTCGAAAAACAGCGAAAACTCAAATTTAAACGAAGCAATTATTGCGAATTATAATTACAGAATGATTAATAATAAACTATTAAATGAGTAAAAAAAAACATAAAAAAGCAGCTGGAGTGGTCTACTCTACCAATCCGGATTATAATTATGAATATAGCCAGAATAAAGAACAGGAAACACTTGCAAGCAACCAACAAGAATTAAGAGTTAGCATAGACAGAAAACAAAGAGCCGGTAAACAAGTAACACTGGTAACTGGTTTTGTTGGAACAGAAGATGACCTGAAGGACCTTGGCAAGATTTTAAAAAGTAAATGCGGAGTTGGTGGCTCAGAAAAAGATGGTGTTATAATGATTCAAGGAAATTTTAAGGAAAAAATTGTTGAACTATTAATTAAGCTTGGATATAAAACCAAAGGATCTGGCGGCAATTAAGAACTAACCTTTACAGAATTACCAGCCAATACTTTTTGATAGTATTGCTCATACAAAGGCATTATTTGATTTACATCAAATTTTCTTGCTTGCACTAAGGCATTTTCTTTAAACATATTTAAAGTACTGTCATCTTTTAATATGCTAATTGCTTTCTGAGCCATATCATTTACATCCCCTACTTTACTTAAATAACCACTAAATCCTTCCTGATTTAATTCTGGTATACCGCCTGAATTGCTTGATATAACTGGCACTTGACAGGCCATAGCTTCTAAAGCTGCTAATCCGAAACTCTCTGTTTCACTTGGCATTATAAACAAATCACACACCGATAAAATTTCTTCAATAGCTTCTTGCTTACCTAAAAAACGTATGTCATCACAAGACCCTAATTCACGACAAAGCTCTTCAATTTTTACACGCTCAGGTCCATCACCGATTAATAACAATTTTGCATTTATTTCTTTGCTTACTTTATCAAAAACCTTCACTACATCTTGCACACGCTTTACTTTTCTAAAGTTTGATGTGTGCACTACAATACGTTCATTGTTGGGCGCAATTGCCTTTTTAAAATGTTCTTTTGGTTTTCGAGAAAATCTCTTTAAATCGATAAAATTGGGAATTACTTCAATCTCATTTTTAATATCAAAGTTTGAATAAGTATCCCTTTTTAAACTTTCAGAAACCGTAGTTACTCCATCTGAGTTATTGATAGCAAAGGTTACCACAGGCTCATAACTAGGATCTTTACCCACTAAGGTAATGTCTGTACCGTGTAATGTCGTAACAAAAGGCATGTTCACTCCCTTAGAACGTAATATTTGCTGGGCCATAAATGCCGCACTGGCATGTGGAATGGCGTAATGGACATGCAACAAATCAAGTTTTTCATGTATTGCCACATCTACCACCTTACTGGTTAATGCAGTTTCATAGGGTACATATTGAAAAAGCGGGTACTTAGGAATAGTAACTTCATGATATGCTAAGTTTGCTGAAAAAAAGTCTAATCGCACCGGTTGACTATAGGTTATTACATGTATATCATGTCCTTTGTCTGACAATGCCTTTCCTAATTCAACTGCCACCACTCCGCTTCCACCAAATGTTGGATAACAAACTACACCAATTCTCATAATAATCTATTTGAAGCTAATTTCGCAATTTTTATTGACTTGCAAGGTTATTCTCTCTTGCTTCTAAAGCGTCATAAATTACTTGTTGAATTTCCGTACGAATGTTTAGGTCTACCAACAATCGATTATTGGCATCCGGATGTATTCTGTTTGAAAGAAAAACATAGACCATATTGTACTTAGGTTCTGCCCATGCATAAGCACCGGTAAAGCCTGAGTGACCATAGCTTGTAGCCAATAAATCTGCACTTAAACAGGCCGGGCCAACCTTTGAGGTATCTGGTTCCGGCTTATCAAAAATTAAGCCTCTGCGGTTTGTTTCAGGATCAAATTGTCGCTTTGTGAAAACATCAATACTATTCTTTTCTAAATATTTTGTGCCTGCATACTCTCCACCATTTAAAAACAGTTGCATAAAACACGCTAAACTGTATGAATTAGAAAACAGTCCGGCATGCCCACCAACTCCTTCCATCATTGCAGCTGCAGGATCATGCACATCACCCCACACCAAACAGTTTCTAAAAGATGTATCTAATTCAGTTGGAACAATTTCTTTTTCAATAAATTTTTCTCTTGGTCTAAATGAAAAACGCTGCAAATCTAACATGGTATAAAAGTTTTCATACAAGTAATCTTCAAAAGGCATACCGGTTACCCTTTCTATAATTCGTTTACTTATGATTAAACCTAAGTCAGAGTACTTGTACTCCGGCTCCTCCATCATTTCAGAATTTACAATCTCATCCCAAATTTCATCCGGATAATCATATTTCAAATACAAATCATCGCTCAAACGAATGCAATAAGAACCTTGTATCTCTTTCTTATAAAGCAAATCAGATAATGAACCCTTCTCTACGGTTGAGACCCAAAAAGGTATCCAACTAATTAAGCCTGCCTGGTGTGCAAGCATATCTCGCACTTTAATTTTTTCTTTGTTGGTGTTTTTTAGTTCAGGCAAATACCGGACAATAGATTCATCTAAATTGATTTTTCCTTCTTCATAAATCTTCATCATAGCCATTGCCGTAGCAACAATTTTAGTTACTGAAGCAATGTCATACACATTTGATGATTGCACCGGAAGTATGCTGTCATAAGTATGGTATCCGTAGTTTTTATCGAATATGATTTTACCATCAACTGCAATTAATATTTGTGCACCTGGTGTAGCACCGGTGTCAATCGCGAACTGCATAATTGAATCAATTTTATAAAACTGCTCCAGGCTCATACCGGTTTCTTCCGGCTCTGACTGTTGCAAACGTATGGGCTTGCTATTGTTTATAATTCCATCTTTATAATTAAACCCTGCACCTGCATTAACCGGCAATAATCCTTTTGCACTCAATGAACCAAATATTACTTGTGCTGTTGAAGTTCTGGGATAATAAGTATCCTCATATCCCATAATAAT
>JABDLV010000155.1 GCA_013001815.1 Bacteroidia bacterium | reverse complement strand
TCAAACACAGTTAATTGAGATACACCAATTGGCAGTTTAGAAGTTTCTATGTTGAATCGATTAGCACCAGGTGCTACATCGTATTCCGAAGAAAAAATGATTTTCCCTCTGGTTTGCATTACGAGATGCAAATGATCAGATACACTGGATTGAATGGTCACAGCTAAATCATTATTGTTGTTTTCTACATTTAGTACATAACCTGCACTCATTATTTCAGGTAACTCAAATTGCTTGGCAATGCTTACGGGCTTGGTTATTTGTACATAGTAGTTTCCATTATTTTTTGGCGTAAGCGAAAAAGCTCCCATGCCAAAGTGAAAACTCTTTAAAGTGCATACTTCATTATCATCTTCATCAAACACAATTCCTTCCACATCTACCGGTTTTCCGGTTTCATTAAATGCTCTAAAGGCAACCTTAGTTGGTAGATTGTAAACCAAATCACCTCCTTCCGGCATAAATTCAATGCTTATATCATTTAGTACTACAGGTACCGAGCGACTAATTGATTCTGTTTGGTTTTGATAGGGAATGAGTGCAGTAAGAATAACATCACTAGTTTTTAAGTGTTTTGGCAAATTAAATTCAATATACATGCTTCCATCATTTCCTGTTTTAGCACTTTCTCTTTTAAATTCTTTGTTTTTAATCTTCACCTGATACTCAAACGCATGATTTGCCAATACTTCATTGCTATTATTTTCTAAATCAATTTTAGCAATGCACATATCACCGGGACCAAATGCTTCTCGTTGAAAATCGAGTTTCATTTTAATACGTGGAAGGATTACTTTTTGAACGGTTAACTTTTTAGAAAAGAATAGCGTGTCCTTTTCATTTTTTTGCCAATTGGTATAAGCGCGTAAAGTGTACTGGCCACCTAGAACATGTTTGTCTAAATCAATTTGATTAGTACTTCTGCCTTTTTTGTTCACTACACTTAGTTTTTTGGCAATGTTTCCGCCCGGTGCAATTAACTCTACATGTAAAATTTCACTTTTAGTAGAAGCTTTTAATGTTTTCCCATCAAGCAAGTAGGTACTCAACCAAATGGTTTCACCCGGCCTGTATAAGGTTTTGTCAGTTTGCACATACACCCGATCTTCCGGTAAGGTGTTATAATAGTTATTGAGTTTTTCTTTCAGCTCCTGAACAAAATCTGTTTCAACAGGATTTAGAAAAATTTGGTTTGCGGTTAACATTGGTACAAATGCCAATAAACCGATTGTTACTGCCAGGCCAATAAGGACTTTTTTGATGCTAATGGTTTTCATAATATGTTGCTTTTAAATAAGAAATACGTTTAAACTTGTTTGCATTATTAGGATGCAGAAAGCACAAAAATTCCACACAAAACGGTAAAAAATCTTAATTTCAAGCATAATTCTATTGGAAATCCGTTCAATGAAATGAAGCAGAAACCCAAAACCATAGTTTGATAGACTCTTTAGATGACATACAATTACTGGATCGTTTTAAAAACCAAAACGACAAAAATGCTTTGGGTATATTATATAAGCGATATACCCATTTGGTGTTTGGATTGTGTTTTAAATATTTCAAGAATGAGGAAGAGAGCAAAGATGCAGTAATGCAAATCTTTGAAAAATTGATGATGGATTTACATAGGCATGAGATTGAATATTTTAAATCTTGGTTGTATTCGGTAACTAAAAACCATTGTTTAATGGAGTTGAGAAAGCGTAAAAGCGAAGGAGTCAAAGAGAAGGAGTACGAAATATTTGTGCATACGAATATGGAAACAGAGGAAGAATTGCATCTCAATAATGAGGGTAAACTAAGTTTATTGGAAGAAGGGATAAAGGAATTGAATAAGGAACAGCATACATGTGTCGATTTGTTTTACTTGCAGCAAAAGTCCTATAAACAAGTGTGTGAACAAACAGGCTATAGCTTAAAGCAAGTAAAAAGCTATATACAAAACGGAAAAAGAAATTTAAAGCAGTATATTATACAACAGAATGACGCAAAATCTGCATAACATATTTAATAGTGGCGCTTGTCCAAGCTCTGAAGATTTGCAACAGTATATAGCCGGAAGTGTATCAGAGAGTGATGCAAATGTTATTGAGCAACATCTAGAGAATTGCGAAATGTGCTCGGATGCACTGGAGGGATTGCAGGCCTTTTCTTCGGAAGGAGAAATTAGTATTGTAACAGCAGAATTAAATAAAAAAGTAGATGAATTAGTAGGTGCAAAAGAACAAAACAAAATAATTGCGCCTTGGTACAAAATTGCTGCAGTAATTGCTTTACTGGTAATGGTTGGTGGCTTGTTATTTATCAATAATCAGTTTGGTACAAGCAATGAACAAATATTTTCTGAGCACTATGAACCGTTTGAGAAAAAGGAAAAGAAAGTAAATGATATTTCACCTGTGAAAAGTGAAGCAGAATCTACGGAAAGCATTCCAATTGCTGAAAATGAAATTGCAGAAACGGATTTGTCCTCTATGGATGATTCAGATGAAATACTAATTTCTGAGGATGAGGTGATGGAAGAAATTCCTGCACCTGAAGCGGTAGCAATAGAAAATAACAGACAATTGCAAGTAATGGAAGATGCTGCTGCACCCGTTGAGGCAAGGGATTTAGATCTTGCTGATGCAGCGAATAATGAGTTGCAGGAAGATGAGCTTGCTGTAAGAGGAGGAAGATCAAATTCAAGCGATTATTATATCGATGGTGTAAAGGTGCGAAGTGATAAGGCACCAGCATCTGTAAAGAAGGAGGTTGAGCAAGTTGAAATTGCGGCAGAATCAAAGACAAAAGCATTATTTAAAAGGAATAAGAATAAGGAGGAACAGCCGGCTGTTGCACAGGATGAACCAATTGGGAATACTTCAGCAGATGCATTTTTCTACGGAAAGAGTAATCTAATTAATGAGCATTATGTAAGCGGAGAGAAAGAATACAACGCTAAGAACTACCAGCAAGCAAAATTGTGGTTTGAAAAGGCTTTGCAAATAGATGAAGGACATTATCAATCTAATTTTTATGCAGGGTTATGTGCCTTGCAATTAGAGCAAACCAATGAAAGCATTGATTACTTAAATAAAGTAATTGATAAAGAAAATGAAGTATTATACGAAGCCGGGCTTTGGTATAGTGCGCTAGCTCAAATTAAAATAGAGGATAATCGTAAAGCCAAAAAACACCTAAAGAAAATTATTTCTTTGAATGGGGAGTATAAAACAAGGGCAGAAGAGTTATTGGAAGATCTTTAATTGTCACAAATACCAATTACTTCTGCTTCATCTATTTCTACTCCAAACCAAACCAGTGCAAAGTCTTTGTAAATAGCAATTCCAATTGCATTCCATTCCAATTTTTTCCACTCTCCACGGTTTATCATCATGTAATTATGTCCTTGCGAAGATTTCCATCCGCCCAATGCATTCTCTGCAGTGATTAAACCGTGTTCTAAATAGTCGTTTCGGTTGCCATAGCCATAAGCTATTTCATATCCTTCACTAGTGTATTCGGTTAATTCATCGGGCTTGTTCCACATGTATTTTGCCCTTCGGTGATCAGAAGTATAACAGCAGGAAGTCCATGCATCGCTTTTAGACCAGGAATGCATATTGCATTTTTTGGTTCTAAACGGTCGGTTATAATGCAAGTCCATTGCATGTATTTTTGCAACATAAGTAAGCGAACGGGATAAAGGAATAGGAGGGAGCTTTCTTTTTTTTCTGTATTCCATTAACAAATCATACAGCTCTTGTTCTTCCGCTGTAATACATAGCTCATCAATTGCTAAGCTGTCTGTTAAATTTTGAGCATTAGAATAAAAACAAGTACATAGAATAATGAATGCAAATAGTATATATTTCATGTAGAATGAATAAAACGTTAAATCATTCAGATTATTCTCTGTTCAGTTTGAAAGCTTTCACTGCTATGGAATACAGCCAGAAACACACAGCAAGTATTACAATAAAACCTACAGCAGAATCCATAGGATGTTCAATCAACTTAAACAAATTACTATGTCCCACTATGGCAACCGGAACTGCTAGTGCAATTCCAATTAGTGCTTCCCCGGTAATTAATCCGGAAGCAAACAATAATCCTGTTCGGTTACTATGTTCTTTTGCTTCTTCAAATTGTTCTCTGTTATTGTGTCTTTTCTGATATAAGCTCACCAGCCATGCAATGAGTCCACCCACCATTATTGCACTGTCTAATTCAAACGGTAAATACAATCCAACAGCAACTGCTAAAACAGGAACCCGAAAATCAGATCCTCTTGCTTTTAATACCTCATCCACAATAATGATTGCTGCGCCAATTCCCATTCCAATGTAAACCATGTTCCAGGGCAGGCCACCTCCAAAAACACCGGTAGCAACACTGGCCATTAAGGTCGCTTGTGGTGCGGCTAGCGCATCGGGGTTTTCGGGTGTAATTGGACCAAAACCATAAGCTGTATTTAATAAGTCTAATATTAATGGCAACACAAGAGCCGCAGATATAACACCAACCATTTGCATGATTTGTTGTCTGAATGGCGTTGCACCTAACAAGTGACCCGCTTTTAAGTCTTGCATATTGTCCCCTGCAATGGCAGCAGCACAACATACAACTGCACCAATAAGGATGGCAGCAGCCGGTCCTTTTTCTGCACCTGAACCCATTAAAGCAAGCAACAATAGTGCAGTACTAAGAATGGTTGCAATGGTAACACCGGAAATAGGGTTGTTAGAACTTCCAACCAAGCCTGCCATGTAACCTGCAACAGCTGCAAACAAAAATCCTGCAAGGGTCATTACAATTGCCATGAGTGAACTTATGGCCACATCTTCAATTTCTCTTAAATAGATTATGAATATTGGTACCAGCATAACACCTACGGCAATGATTACCCAAGACATAGGCGTGTCTAATTCTGTGCGAACCTTTTTTACTAAACCATCTGTTTTTTTAAATGCATTAAGTCCTTCTGAAAAAGCTAAACCAATGGCTGATTTTAAACTAACCAATGCCCATAAGCCACCTACAACCATGGCACCAACTCCCAAGTATCTAATTTGTTGACTCCAGGTTTGATTACCCAATGTAACTGCATCCAATCCATCCGGATTTCCGAAAATGGATAAATAAACAGGTATGGCTATCCACCAGGATATGGCACCTCCAATGAATACGAGTGCTGCAA
>JABDLV010000122.1 GCA_013001815.1 Bacteroidia bacterium | reverse complement strand
TTATCAGCTACTTACGAATTTATTCCTTTTCTTTGTGGATGAGATATACCCCTGTAAGGATTATGCCCAAGCTAATCAGCTGAACATAGCCGGGCGATTCGCCATCTACAAAGCCCCAAATAAGGGCTACAATAGGAATAAGGTAGGTTACTGTGGTGGCAAAAACGGCTCCCGAAATTTTAATCAGATGATTGAACAATATAACGGCTGTGGCTGTTCCAAGTATTCCCAATAGTGCTATGTACAAAAAGGAAATTCGACCCATCGGATGATTTATAAAAATATCTAAACAATCTGTCGTAAATAAATACAAGATACTTGGCAAACCAACTACCGAAAATGCAAATGCAGTAATTTGTAAAGAGGGAAGGTCTCTTAGTTTATAACGAATAACATTTACACTAATGGCATAGCCAATGGTTGCAACTACAATCATAAGCGCATAAATTGATAGGTTGCCAATACCTTGTTGGCTGCTTAGGTAAACCATGGCAACCGCACCTGCTAATCCTAAAAATACTCCCAGCGTACGCAGCCAACTTTTATTGGCTTTAAAGAATACAACACCAATTACCAGTGTAAAGGCCGTTGTTAGTGAATTTAAAATTCCTGCCATAGAACTGCTAACCACCGTTTGTGCAAACGCAAATAGAAATGCAGGTATTCCGTTTCCGCAAAGACCCGTAATAATAAGCGGTTTATAATATTTCTTATCTAACTTTTTAAAATCCTTCAACACAATTATGGCCAATGACAAAAAAGAAATGGCAATACGTATGGCGGCCATTTGCTCTGGAGGGTATGCGAGCAGACCTTTTTTCATAAGTATAAACGAACTGCCCCAAGTAAGTGCGAGAAGGACTAGAATTAGCCAGGCGGTGGATTTATTGCTTAAAAATTTGGTCATGTGCGGCTTGAAAATCCCACGCAAGGTGAGTAAATTTACCTAGCTTGCAAAGTGAATTGCTATTTCACCGGAATAAAACACCATGTTAATTTTTGAACATTTTTGGAAAGGAATACAATCGTTTGGAACCGGTATGCAATACATTACGGGCAAGCGTTTTTGGTATTACCTCATTTTACCAGGCATTATTAACCTTATAATTTTCTTTGGCACATTTTCACTTGTGTATTCTTATTCAGATGAGTTTAGCAATTGGTTATTGCAACTAATTGGTTTAGCAGATGCCGACACTGGTTTTATGGGCGGACTGAAAAAGTTTATGTATTTCCTGCTCTTGTTTTTAATACGTGTGATGTACTTTTTGTTGTACATAACCATTTACAAATACGTAATGCTCATTATTATGGCACCACTGCTTGCATACATAAGCGAAAAAGTAGAGGAAGTACAAAGCGGCAAAACTTATGATTTTAATACCAAGCAATTTTTAATAGACACATGGCGAGGAATACGCATTGCCATCCGTAATTTTGCTTTTGAAATGCTCTTTGTTGTACTGTTTTTGTTTATGGGATTAATACCGGTAATTGGCATTGCAGCACCTCTGTTGTTATTTGTGGTGCAATCATACTTTTACGGCTATTCTATGTTTGATTATAACAATGAGCGCAAGCGAATGACTGTAAAAGAAGGTTCTAAGTTTATTTGGGAACATAAAGGAAGTGCTATTGCCAACGGTGCAGTTTTTCACCTCATGTATTTAATACCAATTGTAGGTTGGGTAGTAAGTCCGGTGCTTAGTGTGATTTCTGCCGGTATCAATTACCACCAAATTGAAGAAGAAGAAAATTACGAGTTGATTGCTCCGCATAAATAAATTACGCCATCACCAACTTACGACTTTTCTTAGCTTTTCCGTTCAGTTTAACTTTTACTTTTTTTTTACTGCCGCTAAAAAAGTCTTTCTTAATTTTTGCAACGTAGTCTAGTTCTTCCCAAGTAAATGTTTTATACTTTTTGCCGTTCACTTTTTTCGTACCGGGTTTACGACCCATGTGTCCGTAAGCGGCTGTTTCGCTAAAAATTGGATTCTTTAAGCCAAGGCGTTTTACAATTGCACCCGGGCGCATATCAAATATTTTACCTACGCGCTTAGCAATTTCTCCATCACTCATAGTGCGTCCTTTGCTGTCTTTCGCTTTGCAAGTTCCATACGTGTCAACAAAAATTCCCATTGGTTCTGCAACACCAATTGCATAAGCAACCTGTACTAAAACTTCATCAGCAACGCCAGCGGCTACTAAATTCTTTGCAATGTGTCTGGTTGCGTAAGCAGCACTTCTATCTACTTTTGAACTGTCTTTACCACTAAAAGCACCACCACCGTGCGCACCCTTACCACCGTAAGTGTCAACAATAATTTTTCTTCCAGTTAAACCGGTATCGCCATGTGGACCACCAATGACAAATTTGCCCGTTGGGTTAATATGATACTTTATCTTTTTGTCAAATAACTTTTGAGCGCTTTTTGGTAATTTTTTAATTACACGAGGCATTAAAATTGTTTTCACATCTTTTTCAATGCGTTTCAGCATTTCTTTTTCAGCTTGCACTACTGTTTTCTTTTTACCCGGCATAACAAATTCATCATGCTGTGTAGAAACAACAACCGCTTCAATACGTTGTGGTTTGTTATCATCACCATACTCTACAGTCACCTGACTTTTAGAGTCGGGTCTTAGGTAGGTCATTTGCTTTCCAGCTTTACGAATGCTTGCCATTTCTTCTAAAATCATGTGTGAAACCTCCAATGCCAAAGGCATGTAATTATTTGTTTCACGGCTTGCATAACCAAACATCATTCCTTGGTCACCGGCACCTTGCTCTTCTACTTTTTTCTGTGCAACTCCACGGTTAATGTCTGCACTCTGTTCATGTATTGCACTTAACACTCCGCATGAGTCGCCATCAAACTTATAATCTGAACTGGTATAACCAATGCGATTAATAACGCCACGCGCAATTTCTTGCACATCCACAAATGCTTTTGTTTTAATTTCACCACCTACAACGGTTAGTCCGGTGGTTACAAAAGTTTCACATGCAACTTTAGAGTTTGGGTCTTGTGCTAAGATGGCATCTAAGATGGCATCAGAAATTTGGTCGGCTACCTTGTCCGGGTGTCCTTCAGAAACAGATTCAGATGTAAAGAAATATGACATGTATATTTTGTTTATTCCCTTATAGGGAGGTTAGATCTTCGTTTTATAAATAGTTGGTAATTATAGCTTTTTACCAATGATAAAGTTACAGATTTTTACAATCAAAAAATAATAAAAAATATAAAGTTGATTATACAGTATTTTATTTGGCCACTGTAAGCTTCTGAAAAATATCTTCCAAGCGTTGTTCCTCTACGTTTAGGGTAAGCACTTCATTATTTGTGTCTACGGCAAAACGGAATACGCTTGAGCGAGCTTCATCAAGTTGTGTTGTAAACAATTTGTATTTAGTTTCTGAAATAGTTGATACGCTCTTTACTCCTTGTAATTTCAATAATTCCTTCTCGTGAGGTGCGTTTTTAAACTCAACAATTAGTTTTGATTCACCTTTATTACTGCTGAGCAATACATTGGTTTTATCATCTGCAACAATTTCTCCCTTGTTAATGATGATAACACGATTGCAAATAGCTTCCACCTCTTGCATAATGTGTGTAGAAAGAATAACGGTTTTATCTTTTCCTAAATTAATAATCAGTTCGCGAATGTCTTGCAACTGGTTTGGGTCCAGTCCGCTGGTAGGTTCATCCAGTATCAACACCTTTGGGTCATGTATTATGGCTTGCGCCAAACCCACGCGTTGTTTGTATCCTTTGCTTAATGCACCAATTTTTTTATGTGCTTCCGGAGTTAGCCCCGTAGCAGCTATCATTTCTTCTACACGTTCCTTGCTTTTTTTGCCAAACTTGTAAATGCCTGCTACCATTTTCAAATACTCACGCACATACATATCGTAATACAAAGGATTGCTCTCGGGTAAATAGCCCACGTTTTTTCGCACTTCTATAGAATTCTCCAGCACATCATAACCCAGCACATTTGCCTCACCGCTGTTTTGCGGAATAAAACAAGTCAGAATTTTCATCATAGTAGATTTTCCGGCACCATTTGGGCCTAAAAAACCAACCACTTCACCGCTTCCTACAGAAAAACTCACGTTGTATAGTGCTTTCTGTTTTCCGTATAATTTGGATATACCTTTTACTTCTATTGACATATTTTCTAATTCCTTGGCAAATGTATATTAATCAGAAATAATTACCCCTTCTGAAAGTAAATTTATTGTAATAATTAGCTTTGTGGCAATGCAATTAAAAGGCTTAGTAACAAAATCAACGGGAAGTTCCAGTATTGTAAAAGCTGGCGACAAGGAATATACCTGTGTGGTACGCGGAAAATTCAGGTTAAAAAACATTGATTTAACCAATCCGGTGGCGGTGGGAGATATTGTTGAGTTTGACTTTAACGAAGGAGATGAGAGTGGCGTAAT
>JABDLV010000018.1 GCA_013001815.1 Bacteroidia bacterium | reverse complement strand
AAGGGGTACTAATCAAATATTGGCCCAAAAAAGTAAATATAAGTGTCGCAAAACTAGGAATTTATAATAAAATATAGGCCTCAATGGCAACTGCTACTCTCACAAGCACTCCAGACATACGCTGATTTTTTAACAATTAAAATTATTGCATGATACTTTATTCATGCATCGATAAGTGTGTTCGTTTTCTTGTCTAAAAAACATTGACGTGAATCATTTTGATTTCACATTAAATTGACCAGATTTGCGTTATATATATTTGAACAATTTTTAAAAATATTTTATGAAAAAATTAGCGGTAGTTTCAGTGGCATGTATGATAATGATGAGCTCATGTGTTTCTAAAAAGAAGTTTGTTAGCATGACCAAACTGAAAAATGATTGTGAAACAGAATTAATCAATACCAGAACAGAATTGAATGCTTGTACTGATGCAAAGAATGAAGCTCAGTCAAGAGTTCAAACATTAGAGGAGTCTAACAAACTATTGAAAGACCAGGTAAGTAATCTAAATAAAACCAATGGTGCTTTATTAAATAACATTGGTGACTTGGCAACACTTTCTAGAAAAGAAGCAGAAAATTTAGAGCGTAGTTTGGCAAGCATACAAGAAAAAGATTTGCAAATAAAAAGTATGCGTGATGCCATCAACAAAAAAGATTCTGTAACTCTTGCATTAGTTACGAGCATTAAAGGTGCACTTGGTGATATAAATGATGAGGACATTGAAGTAAATGTTGAAAAAGGTGCTGTTTTCATATCTATATCCGACAAAATGCTCTTTAGAAGCGGAAGTTATCAGTTAACAGGTAACGCCAAGTCTATTTTAGGTAAAGTAGCCACGGTTATTAATGATAAACCAAATATTGATTTTATGGTTGAAGGGCATACAGATAATGTACCGATTAATATTGCAGGTATAAAAGATAATTGGGATTTAAGTGTACTGAGAGCAACCATGGTTGTAAGAACTTTGCAAAAAGATTTTAAAGTTTCTCCTGAAAGAATGACAGCAGCAGGAAGAAGTCATTACGTACCTGTTGCCGATAATAATTCGTCTGCAAACAGATCAAAAAATAGAAGAACAAGAATTGTTATACTTCCTAGAATGGATCAGTTTTATAATATGATTGAAGAAGGAATGAAGGAAGCGAAATAGACTTGAACAATTAGTCTTCTAGTATTTTACTTGCAATATGCAGACTTTACTCCGTGAAATAAAAAAATGTGAAGTCTGTAAAGAACAACTTGAGTTCGGTTGCAACCCAATTTTAACCGCAAGTATACAAAGCAAAATTATTGTTATTGGACAAGCTCCCGGAAAAAAAGTACATGAAAGCGGTTTGCCTTGGGATGATAAAAGCGGTGAAAACCTTCGCAGGTGGATGAATGTGGATGATGAAACTTTCTACAATCCTAAAAAAATAGCGCTTATTCCAATGGGTTTTTGTTACCCGGGCAAAGGAAAAAGCGGTGACTTGCCCCCAAGAAAAGAATGTGCACCCTTGTGGCATCCACTCCTAAAATCTAAACTAAAAAATGTTCAGTTGATTTTATTAATTGGACAGTACGCCCAGAAATACTATTTACCAGACAACCAATTAAACTTGACCGAAACGGTAAAAAAATACAGATCTTATTTGCCGGATTATTTTCCTCTTCCTCACCCCTCACCCAGAAATAATATTTGGTTGAAAAAGAATGAATGGTTTGAAAAAAATACGCTAAAATCGCTACGAAAACATATTAAAAAAGCACTGAATTAAGTAGAAACGTTTTTTCGCCACTGCTCTACATACTTCATAACAAAATCTAACTGCTCATCTTGGTTCATAGCTGAATTATCGAGAACAATGGCATCTTCAGCCTGCTTTAATGGACTTATCTCTCTATGTGAATCCTGGTAGTCTCTGTAATTAAGATTGGTTTGTACTTCATCCATCGTAATTTCAAGACCACGTGCCATCAATTCTTCATATCTTCTTTTTGCTCTTACTTCTCCACTGGCAGTCATAAAAAACTTTAAATCAGCATTTGGAAATACCACCGTACCAATATCTCTTCCGTCCATCACCAATCCTTGTTTGGCTCCCATATTTCTTTGTATTTCTACCAACATCTTTCGCACTGATGGTAGTGTACTAAACTGACTTACACTTTTAGATACACGCATTTTTCTAATCTCAGACTCAACATTCTTTCCATTCAATACAATTTCAGAAATACCGTTGTTCGGATTTATTTCAAATTGTATGTCAATATCACCTAAATGTTTCTTGTAATTATATTCAGACTTATCGTTTTGAGGAATGGGAATTTCATTGTTTAAGAAATACAATGTCACTGCCCGGTACATGGCACCTGAATCTACATAAGGCAAGCCAAGCCTACGAGCAACAGCCTTAGCTACCGTACTTTTTCCACATGACGAATAACCGTCTATTGCTATAACTAGTTTTTCCAAAAAAAAATATTTTAAGCCTTCAAGATTAAAACAAAATTAGAATAAATTTTAAAGGACTTTAGAAAGGTTAAATATTTCCTAACTAAAAATATTAAATCATTTTTCAGGTTTTCTGTGAATAACATCATTAATCTATTCTAACAAAAACCATATTATGAAAAAATTCACAGAGAAGCTCGCAGAATCAATATCGTTTAAACTTTTTACGATTGTAGTTCTGGTTCTTCTGTTGTTGATTCCAACAGCATTTGTGAAATCATTAATTAAAGAAAGAGAAGCAACAAGAAATTCTGTAATCTATGAAATAAGTTCAAAATGGGGTAATCAACAAACTGTAACCGGTCCTTTTATCACTGTTCCTTATTACACATATTACAAAAAGGATAAAGAAGTGATTAAACAACAAAGTTTTGCTCACTTTTTACCTGAACAATTAAACATTACAGGAAATCTAAATCCGGAAATTAGATACAGGGGCATTTATAAAGTCATTGTATATAATTCAGAGCTTGAAATTAGAGGAAATTTTTTGGCCCCAAGTTTTAAAGAATGGAAAGTTAGACCGGAAGATATACTATGGGACGAAGCCTATTTAGCAATGGGCATTTCAGATATGAGAGGTATTAAAGATGAACTTAAAATAAATTTTGATAACGCAACTTATGATGTAAGCCCGGGTGTACCAAATTTGGATTTAATTTCGAAAGGCATTAATTCAAAAATAAAACTTGCTGATAAGGATAGCTTTGATTTTAATTTCAAGCTAAATTTAAATGGTAGTGAGGCATTAAAATTTATTCCAATAGGAAAGACTACCAATGTTGAAATAAATTCTGATTGGAATACACCAAGTTTTGATGGTGAATTCTTACCGGATCCACGCAACGTTTCAGATTCTGGTTTTCAAGCTAATTGGCAGGTATTACAAGTAAACAGAACTTTTCCACAAAAATGGACAGGCAGCAAATACAACATCTATGACTCGCAATTTGGAGTCAAATTATTATTCCCTGTTGATCAATACCTGAAATCTTTTCGGGCAGCAAAGTATGCCATTATGTTTATAGGACTAACCTTTGTTGTTTTCTTCTTTTCAGAAATTTTGAATAAAAAGCGCATTCACCCTATTCAATACTTGCTAGTTGGAATTGCAATTTGTGTGTTTTACGTTTTACTCATTTCATTAGCTGAGCATTTTGGATTTGCTACAGCATATATTGTAGGAGGCTCCGCAACGATTGGACTAATAACCTTGTTTAGCAAAAGTGTATTCAAAAGCACAAAACTGGCACTTATGTTAATGTCCATTTTAATTGCACTATACACCTTTTTATTCACAATTCTTCAATTGCAAGATTATTCTCTATTACTTGGAAGTCTTGGGTTGTTTATTGTGCTGGGTGCAATAATGTATTTATCAAGAAAAATTGATTGGTATAAACCTATACAACGAGACAACAATTCAATTGAATAAAATTATTCTGTAACGGGTTTAAAATCGTGTTCACGTTTTTTAAATATAATAGAATCTTCGGCTTTCTTCTTTCTTCTATATCCCAGTAGATGGAAAAAATCTGAAGCAAAAAATCGTGCAATTCTCAAATTTACCTGCAATGTATGAGAATCGCCTTCCACTTTTTTTACTCCGGGAAGGAGTGCCACAACATTTTCTAATTTTAACTTACGCATTAAGGTAGAAGTGTAAAGCCAGACCTTAGGAATTTGTCTGGTAATAAAATACCCGTCATTACCTTGTTTCTGATACTTTGGCATTAAAATCCTTCCGCCTTTTTCTGCATGAATATTCCCCTTTTGGTTTTTGCCTAACAAATCCCCCTTTTTAATTCGATGGAAGTTTTTAAAACCCGGAACCATTTCAAATAATTCAAAAGCCTGTATTTTATACAAGTAAAGAATATCAAATACTTGCTTTCTAAATGGTGCATCATCTGTTAACAAGCCATAGTGATGGCTATAATCTGGAATTTCGGATTTACTTAAGACATTTAAATTGAGAAAACTTAACCAAATAAAAGCTTCGTGTCTATAGATAGAAATTGGATCATCATGTTGCCCGGCTTCAAAGCCAACAGCAACATGTCCAAGGTGGTTAATATAACTTAATAACGGTCCCTCAATAAATTCTTCTATTCCTAAAATAATTGGAATTGGAAACTTCACCGCTAACCGTCTATTAATTACTGTATCATTAATAGTAGCAAACGCAATGCTATTACTCGATGTAGTATGTAAATCAAAGAAATAAAACGGGCCAGAATGTTTTTCTAGAATATTTTCAATTAAATCATGCAATTCAGAATGTTCTAAATGCTCACAATCCATTGCAGCAGATCCAATATGCTCAAAATCAAACTGACCTTCCTCTGTCCAAAGTCTGTTTAGGTCATTCTTTTGAAAACGTATTCCTTTTTCTAGCGCACCAACATTTCCTGCAATGGCATAGAAATTAGCATTTAATTTTAATGTTAGATTCTCTAGTTTTTCACAAACGCTTTTTAACGCAAAAACACCCGAAGGTTCGTTACCGTGAATACCGCCAATAAAAATTATGGTTGGACTGTTTGGAATATCCGATAAAAACTTTCCTATAATCCTGTCTACTTCAATCGTTTTACCAATTGCTGTGCTCTGTACCTTTACCATCTTCACAAAATATTCTTACAAATCTATTTTTAATAAATCATCCCTGGTAATAATACCAACTAACTTATTTTTAACAATAACAGGTAAGCAACCAATATTCTTTGCATCCATAATACGTTTCGCATCTTTCACATTAGTTGTAGGGCCCACTGTCATTGGTTCTTTAACCATTAGCTCTTTTACAGTAATTGATTCATCTTTATTTTCACTCCAATTCTCTTGCAAGTCAGCTTTAGTAATTATTCCAACTAACTCATCATTTTTATTTTCAACCGGCATATGCGAAATATTTGTCCATTGCATTACATAATACACTAACTCAACTAAATCATTTTCACTTACTGTATATAAATCTGTGGTCATTATTTGATTAACACGTTCATAAACAGAATTTATATAGTGTTTTTTACCATCGGCAATATTTTCCCACTCACTAACAGGCTTACTTGTACTTTGGTTGTCGTAAATTTTTGAAGTTAAATAAACCAAAGAATCATCAATGCTGTGGTTTTTCTTAAGGTTTCTGAAGTTTCTAACCATCCATTGAGATGAAGTAACGCCATTAATTCTTCTTTCTATAATTCCCAAATACTTGTCTATGTCTGCTTTATCAATGTTAACTTTTTGTAAACCTACTCTTGCAATTGGTAACAATTCATCTCTCAATAATTCTCTCGCGCTGCACTGTTTACCCATCCACATAAATTCAGATTCAATACCATAACGAGCAGCTTTTATAAAATTGTTCCTGGCTTCTTCAATATCCATCAGATTCCAAATCTTCTTAAACTTCTCCGGCATTCCCTTCATCAATCCAACCCAAAATGCAAAGTTAGATATTTCGTCATTCACTGTAGGACCAGAAGGGATGTATCTGTTTTCTATTCTTAAATGAGCTACTCCATCTGCAACGCCATAACACGGTCTATTCCAACGATAAACCGTACCATTATGCAACTTTAATGCAGTAAGATCCGGAATATTTCCATTTCTTACCATTTCCAAAGATTCCTCTTCTATTTCTTTGTATAACAACATGGTAAAACGAGAAATATCTTCTTTATAAATTTCCGTAATGGATTCCTTTAACCAATGATTACCAAAATTCACCCTTGGTTCTCTTTGTCTTATTTGATATGAAGCACCTCGAATATCAATACTTTGCCTAAACAATGCTATTCTAGTTTCACTCCACAGTTCTTTTCCTAATAATAATGGTGAGTTGGTTGCACATGATAATAATGGACCTGCTATAGCTTGCGCCCAATTATACTGCTCTGCAAACTCTTCAGGGGCAATTTGTAAATGAATTTGAAAACTGGTGTTACAACCTTCAAATAAAACCGACTGATGTTTAATGGTTAGTTCATCAACCCCGTAAATATGCAATTCAAAATCACTTCCTCTTGCCCTGCGCAAGGCATCGTTTAATGCGTAGTATCTTGGGTTTGGGGTCATGTACTCTAACTCCAATTCAGTCTTTCTAATGGTTGGCAATATTCCTGCAAGTAAAATTTTATCATTTGTATTCGATGCAACATACTTTGCCTTTTCTAACAACTCTCTTAATTGTATTTCTGCTTGAGCAAAACAATTTGTTGTAAGTTCAGATGGATCTAAATTTATTTCCAAGTTAAACCTTGCAATCTCCGAAGTAAAATGATCATCTTTAATAGAGTCTAAAACTTCCGGTCCGTGCATAGATGGTCTAAAATGTGAATCGACCACACAAAACTCTTGCTCAGACCCAACTCGTTGAATGCCTTTTTCAAACATTCTTTCTTTAATCATATGATCCATCGCTTGCACATCATTTAACAAATGATGCACAAATCGCTTTTTCTGCTCTAAGTTTTCTATGAATTTTACTTGGTGCTCTCCCATAACATATTCTAAAATTGATTAATTTGCCTTTAGGCTCAATTTTAATCATCCTAATTTATGCTTTCTGAAAATATTATTCAAATTCTAATTTATATACATGCTGCGGCAGGTGGTATAGCTTTATTTACTGGCCCTGCTTCATTTATAGCTAAAAAGGGCCAAAAATGGCACAGAATCTTTGGAAAACTGTTTTTCTATTCAATGATGGTGGTATCTATTCTGGCACTAGTTATATCTATTTCTCCCGGACATGAAAGCCTGTTTCTATTTTCTATCGGAATATTTAGTGCTTATTTGGTTTGTTCAGGGTACAGAGTATTGTATTTAAAATCACTTAGCAGGAATGGCAAAGCACAATTGATTGACTGGATTATTTCATCAATTATGTTAGTATTTGGATTGGTAATGATTGTACATGGTATTCAATTATTACTAAAAAATAATATGGGTGGCATTGTATTACTTGTATTTGCATTTTTCGCTCTTAGCTTATCTATAACAGACTTTCGATTATATACCAAAGAAACTGAAGACAAATCATTTTGGTTATTCAATCATATTGGAAAAATGAACGGTGCCGTGATAGCAGCATACACTGCATTTATTGTAGTGAATGATGTGTTACCCGGATTGCTTGCATGGCTGGGGCCTATAGTGCCCGGTTTTTTCGTAGGGTATTATTTTTCTAATAAGTACAAGAAAGCCATTACAAAAAATAAAAAGGAACCTAAGGAAGTAGTGAAAATTGAAATAGATTAATTTTTCTTTTTATACCAAGAATCTAAATCGGTT
>JABDLV010000100.1 GCA_013001815.1 Bacteroidia bacterium | reverse complement strand
TCGAGCCCGCTATCTGTTTCATCTAAAACTGCCAGTGTAGGTTCTAACATGGCCATCTGAAATATTTCGTTTCGCTTCTTTTCTCCTCCACTAAATCCATCATTCACCGGACGACTGGTTAGCGCTTTATCAATATGAACCAAGTCCATTTTTTGCTTCATCAACTGCAAAAACTCTTTCGAGTCTAATACCTCTAAGCCTTTGCTTTTTCGCACTTCATTTAACGCAGTTTTTAAAAAGTTTGCATTGCTAACTCCAGGTATTTCAACAGGATACTGAAATGCTAAGAAAATTCCTTTTTGTGCTCTTTCTTCCGGTGCCAGCTCTAAAAGGTCTTCACCTAAGTATTGAACGCCACCACCATTCACTTCAAACTCTTCTCTTCCTGCAAGTACTGATGCCAATGTACTTTTTCCGGAACCATTTGGTCCCATAATGGCATGAACTTCACCAGGCTTCACTTCAAGGTTTAACCCTTTTAAAATTTGATTCTCCTCAATCGAGGCTTGTAAATTTTTAATACTTAACATTTCTTCTTTATGGTTTTTATCCTACTGATCCTTCTAATGTAACTGCCAAGAGTTTTTGTGCTTCCACTGCAAACTCCATTGGTAATTGATTAAACACTTCTTTGCAATATCCGTTTACTATAATTCCAATTGCTTGTTCTGTATCTATTCCTCTTTGGTTGCAATAAAACACCTGGTCTTCTCCTATTTTAGAAGTAGTTGCTTCATGTTCAATTTTTGCACTGCTGTTTGAGCATTCCAAATATGGAAAGGTGTGTGCTCCACACTTATCACCTATCAGTAGGCTATCGCATTGCGAGAAGTTATGAGCATTTTGCGCCTTTTTGTTCACTTTAACCAAGCCTCTGTATGAGTTTTGGCTCTTGCCGGCTGATATACCTTTTGATATAATGGTACTTTTTGTATTTCTACCCAAGTGAATCATTTTGGTACCCGTATCCGCTTGCTGATAGTTTTTAGTTACCGCAACTGAATAGAATTCACCAATAGAATTGTTTCCTTTTAATATTACACTCGGATATTTCCATGTAACTGCAGAACCTGTTTCTACTTGTGTCCATGAAATTTTTGAATTATCACCTGCACAAATTCCACGCTTAGTTACAAAGTTGTACACTCCACCTTTTCCATCCTTATCA
The DNA here is from genome assembly GCA_013001815.1 of Bacteroidia bacterium. Taxonomy (GTDB): domain Bacteria; phylum Bacteroidota; class Bacteroidia; order AKYH767-A; family OLB10; genus JABDLV01. The sequence continues at coordinate 2,277 of JABDLV010000100.1, read as the reverse complement.
CCCGGATACCAATTTTGCACCGTACTGTATTTTACTTCTGCATCTTTATTCGAAATGATTTCAACTACTGCTGCATGCAACTGATTTTCATCTCGCATGGGTGCTGTGCATCCTTCTAAATATGACACATAAGATCCTTCTTCAGCTACAATCAGTGTGCGCTCAAACTGACCTGTATTGGCCTCGTTTATACGGAAATAGGTAGATAATTCCATTGGGCAACGGACTCCTTTTGGTATGTAACAAAAAGAACCATCGCTAAACACGGCAGAGTTTAATGCCGCATAAAAATTATCGGTATAGGGAACCACTGAGCCAATGTGTTTCTTAATTAACTCAGGATGTTCTTGTATTGCTTCACTGAAGGAACAAAAAATGATTCCTTTTTCTGCCAGTGTTTTTGTAAATGTTGTTTTAACAGATACACTGTCCATTACAAAATCAACTGCAACGTTTGATAATCTCTTTTGCTCATCCACAGAGATGCCCAGCTTATCATACATCTTACGCATTTCCGGGTCCACATCATCTAAACTATCAAGCACCGGCTTTTGCTTTGGTGCAGCGTAATATATAATGTCTTGAAAATCTACTTTTTGGTATTTTACATTTGGCCAGTTTGGTTCTGTTAATGTTAGCCAGTGCTTGTATGCTTTTAAGCGCCACTCCAACATCCACTCCGGTTCATTCTTTTTGGCAGAAAGCAAACGCACTGTATCTTCGGTAAGTCCTTTTGGTATAACCTCTGTTTCAATATCGGTTACAAAGCCGTACTTATATTCACTCTGGGTGACTTTATCTAATATGTCGTCATTCTGCTCTTTCATGCTTATTTTTATTTAAACCAAATCTAAATAAGGGGGTAAAAAATTTTAAACGCTAAAACTTTCACCGCAACCACAAGTTCGTGATGCGTTTGGATTTACAAACTGAAAGCCCTTTCCGTTAAGGCCATCAGAGAATTCTAATGTTGTGCCTACCAGGTACAAAAAGCTTTTCTTATCTACCACAATTTTAACTCCCTTGTCGTCAAACACTTTATCATCATCACTAATTTGGTTATCAAAATCCATTTTATAAGTAAGGCCGGAACAACCTCCACCCGCTACGCCTACACGTAAAAAGTGGTTTTCGTCCTTTTTCTCCTCATTTCTAAGGATTATAAGCTGTTCTTTTGCTTTGTCTGAAACACTAATCATTTGATTATCAATTATATAATTGTTAATAACTTATACAAAGATAGGGAATTTAAGCTCCCTATTCAATAAACGCTTATATAGGGTAATTGTTTGAAGAATAGGCCGAAAAGCAGCATAAACAAGGCAGGCTAATTGACTACCTTTGCGGCATGTTTGAAAATGAAAATAACCGTACTGAATTAGGTGAACTGGGTGAGTTTGGCCTGATAAAACACATTGGGCAATTTGTTGAGTTGAACAATGATGAAAGCGTAAAAGGAATAGGCGATGATGCAGCTGTAATCGATTTTGGAAAACAACAATGTGTTGTAAGCAGTGATATGTTAATTGAAGGAGTGCATTTCGATTTAACCTTTACTCCATTAAAACATTTAGGATATAAAGCAGTGGTTGTAAACCTAAGTGATATCTATAGCATGAATGCTGAACCCAGACAAATTACGGTGAACATAGCTATGTCTAACCGTTTTTCTTTAGAAGCTGTGGAAGAAATTTATACCGGTATTGCACTGGCTTGTAAAAAATACAATGTTGATTTGATTGGTGGAGATACCAGTAGTTCAACCAGTGGTTTGATTTTAAGTGTAACCGCAATAGGTAGGGCAAAAAAAGAAGACTTAGTTTACCGCAGTGGTGCCGAAGAAGAAAATTTAATTTGTGTTACCGGTGATTTAGGTTCTGCATACATGGGTTTGCAGCTATTAGAACGTGAAAAGCAAGTCTACTTACAAAACCCCGATATGCAGCCGGAGTTTGATGGTAATGATTACATTTTAGAACGCCAATTAAAACCTGAAGCGAAAAAGGAGTTAATCGAGCAGCTAAAAGAATTGAACATTAAGCCAACCAGCATGATAGATATAAGTGACGGATTGGCATCTGAACTGTTTCATATTTGTGATGCCTCAGAAGTGGGTTGCCAAATTTATGAAGACAAGTTACCAATAGATCATCAAACGGTGCATATATGTGGTGAGTGGAGCATGAACCCAATAACTGCTGCACTGAATGGTGGCGAAGACTATGAATTGCTTTTTACTATACCACTAAGTGATTACGAAAAAATTAAAGACCGTGG
>JABDLV010000087.1 GCA_013001815.1 Bacteroidia bacterium | reverse complement strand
AAATGCACCTGCCGGAAAAACCACCATGCGGGTATCTGCAAGATACAACACTAATCCCGGTCCTTGTGACACCGGTTTTGATGGAGAAGTGGAAGATTATTCCATTATTGTTTCAACGGGTGTTGGTATTATTGAAAATGCTTTTGATGTTGCGCCTTTGGTTTACCCAAACCCTGCAGATGGCAACTTTAATATAGAAATGGACAAAAAATACGAAAACGTTAAATTAACCGTAACCGACTTAAGCGGCAAGGTGGTGCTAACAGAAAATTACAGCAATAGTCAATTACTGGGTCTAAGAATTTATGAATCAGTTGGTGTGTATTTGCTTTCTATTGAGGCAGAAGGTAAGCAAGCTGTGGTTCGGTTGGTGAAGAATTAGTAGGGCTATAAACGAGTTGGTAAATATTATGTAATAATTCCAGCCGTATCAATTGAGAAGGTTCACCCACACAAAGAAACTTTGAACAATTTTTCGATTGTACAAGACAACTAATTATTTTAATTTGCAAAAAAATAAAAACAAACTATTGATATGAGATATTTAGCTATTGTACTAATACTAACAACAACACTTCTTGGGCAACAATGTTTTGCTCAAAAAACAATTAAAGAATGGTCGGAAAGTCCTGATAAGAGTTTCAATAAAAAATCTCAATATTTAAACCACTTAGGTTTTTTGAAAAACTCGATTAAACAAAACTGGGTAACGCCTGATCAAATACCACCTATTAAAGAAGCGGGAATTCTCAGCTTTGTAGTTATCCAGCCCACATTTACAAAAAAATCCGGCTCTTCTATCTATACCAAGTATCTAACTTCAGCCGGGTCAGGTAGATTAAGTGATGTTTTATTTCCCATTGTTATGGCTGGGATGAAAACTAGTTTTGAGGAGAAAGGAATTTCAGTATTTATTCCGGAGGAGTATTGTGATACAGAGGAAAAGAAGACGCTATTCGATGAAGTTGAATTTGAACCCTCAAAACTAATGAAGGCCTCAGCTGCTATTGCTAGTTATATACGAAGTCCCCAAATGAAAGATGACCCAACGGGTTATATGGGAAAGTTTGTTACGATGGCAAATAGCGATTATAAAGTTTCAAGGGCAATTGGAAAGTTTTCTAAAGAAATGGACATGGATTTATTAATAACTTATGAGCAAACCATTTGGTTTGATGGAAAAACAATGACTTTAGGTCCTATTACTATTTGTCTAATTGGTCCTAACCCTACCCCAGAAACAGACAAAACAAGTTATGCTCCAATGGGACCTTTAAAAGGGTATATGGAGGGGTTTGTTTTTGCCTCAGTTACAAAAGCTCCTCCTAAAGCATATGAGTTGGGGGTAATAAAAAAGAAGAACATTATCTGGAGTGATTTGGATGGCCTGGAATTGATTTATAAGAGAATTTCAGACAACTTGATTGACTATATGAATACTGAATTTGATAATCTAAAGAAATAGCATTTGCCAACAACGGATAGAAACGTTATAAAAACAAAAAATGCCGACAAAATCAATTGCCGGCATTTTTTCATTTGAGTTCTATTGTTTTTTAATCCACATCAAACTTTATACCCTGCGCCAATGGCAGCTCAGTACTAAAGTTGATGGTGTTTGTTTGTCTTCGCATGTATACTTTCCATGCATCCGAACCGCTTTCTCGTCCGCCACCGGTTTCTTTCTCTCCGCCAAATGCACCGCCTATCTCTGCACCGCTGGTACCAATGTTTACGTTTGCAATTCCGCAATCACTTCCTTCGTGCGATAAAAAGCGTTCTGTTTCTAACATGTTTTTAGAGAAGATGGAAGAACTTAAACCTTGTGGTACATCGTTATGCATTTCTACTGCTTCTTCTATTTTATTATACTTCATTAAATATAATAGAGGTGCAAAGGTTTCGTGTTGTACTATCGCCATTGAGTTTTTCACTTCCGCAATTGCCGGTTTTACATAACATCCGCTTTCATATCCTTCACCCTCCATTACTTCGCCACCAAAAATTATCTGACCACCTTGTTTCTTCACTTCCTCTTGCGAATTTAAAAAGTCTTGTACAGAACCTTTATCAATTAATGGTCCAACCAAGGTGTTTTCATTTAGTGGGTGACCTATATTTAAGTGTTCATAAGCCTTTAATAGTCTTTGCTTAAAGCCATCATAAATGCTATCGTGTATAATTAATCTTCTTGTGCTTGTACAACGTTGTCCGCATGTACCTACTGCGCCAAATAACACTGCACGTAATGCCATTTCCTGGTCTGCTTCAGAGGTAATAATGATTGCGTTGTTTCCACCTAATTCTAAAATCGTTTTCCCTAATCGCTCACCAACTATTCTTCCAACTCGTTTTCCAACCGGTGTACTTCCTGTTGCAGAAATTAACGGAACTCTTTTATCTTCTAAGAAATTATCTCCAACATATTTAGAAGAACCCGCTGTTAAGTTTAACACTCCTTCAGGTACATTGTGTTCTGCTAATACTTTTGCAACAATATTATGCACCGCAATTGAATTCAACATGCACTTTGAGCTAGGTTTCCAAACTACCACATCTCCACAAACCATTGCTAGCATGGCATTCCAAGCCCACACTGCCACCGGAAAGTTAAACGCAGAAATTACACCTACTATTCCAAGCGGATGATACTGCTC
>JABDLV010000029.1 GCA_013001815.1 Bacteroidia bacterium | reverse complement strand
ATTACACATGTAAAGAATGCGGCAAAGGCAGAAGGCAAACGAACGGCTAATTCGTTAATGCCAATTAATTTCATGAAAATAACCTGTATCCAAATGAGTAAAGGGGGTTTGGTGCTCCACAAGTCGGGGTGACCTTCGAAGTAAGTAATTAAGTAATCATGGTTATAATACATTTCATATGCACTAATAGCCAATCTTGCTTCATCCCAAATTCTCATGGGCATAGTATCTAAAAACCCGAAAATGGGAAAATACATTAGCACTCCTAATGCTACAAACTGCAGTATTTTTATAATGGTTGATTTCATTCAGAATAGGAGTAGTAACCTTAATTAATTATTATCCAAGTTTGCTTAAATTTCGCCACACAATAGTTGCATCATTCTGCATGCTGTAGTTTCGGGCATACAACATATCTACACGACCGAGTATAGATTCATCTATTGTCTCCTTATCCAGTCCGTCACTTGGTTTCAGTATTCCCGGATTAATTTGTCCGGTGTACTGGTTGATTTCATCTTTATAATTCAACCCAACCCAAGAGTATTTACCAAATAACACCCGGAATAAATTTTTAGTAAACTCAAATTGATTTTTGACCAGTAAAAATACAAGAGGGGAGATTAGGAATAAAGTGAAGGTGCAAAAGAGATCGAAAATCCGTTTCTTTCTTTTATTGATGGGTGTGTTCAGTGCATTTACATCTACAAAATATAAATCACCCGAATTATGAATGCTGTTGCTGCCTATAATATAGGTAGAGTTTTCAGGAGCTATTTTAAATTCCAGGTCCGTTTTGTAAGCTTTTTGCATTTGCCCAATAAGCTTTTCAATACTCATATTTTTAGATGCAAAAATGATTTCATTAATGTTGTAAATACTTACCAATTCATCTAACTGATTTAAGCTCCCAATAATATGCGAATCGTTTTTTGATGATGAATCAGCGTTTGGGTTTATCAATCCAATTAAATGAAATGCATCACCTGTCATATTCAACAAAGAAATAATGCGTTGTCCTTCTTCTTGTTCAGCAACCACAGCTACACGATTTCCATCACTTTTTGCAATTTTAAATGCTTGTACATTCAATAAATTCAATATCCAACGCCAAGCAACCATTGCAAATCCTGCCCAAATACCTCCAATTAAAATAAGTGCTCTTGAATAACGAAGTGTTTCAGGTAGTAGAGAGTAGATTATTAGAATGAGCATTGTTCCACTAAACACACCTCGAACAATGGCAGATAATTTTATGGGTTTGTCATATGCACCGTACAAATAGCTGGATGAAATCCATGTTAGAATGTACAAGGGAACGATGCCCAGCATAAACTGTGGGGGATAGTTGAGAGCTTTTACATTTACCTCCCAGTAATTGGTTAATAAATACATTCCGGTAAAAAGTATGATTGCATCAACTAACGGTAAATAAATGGCTGCAATAATACGGCTGATTAAGGAAAGAAAGGCACGTAAATAAATTGCTGTATTAATCAACAATGAAAATGATTTAGCATGTGAACCTGAAAAATGCTTTTCATTAAAAATTTTCATTGCCTTGTAAAAGGTACGCACATAATTCATGCTTCCTTTTTTGGTACTTTCTCCTTTGTAATGAATTATTCGCGTTTCAGGAAAGTAATAGTTTTTAAAACCGGCTTGTGTTATTCTGTACGAAAGGTCTATGTCTTCACCATACATAAAAAAGGTTTCATCCAGCATTCCAATTTTATCAATTACAGATTTACGTAAAAGCATAAATGCGCCTGATAGAATGTCTATTTCATTGGTTTCGTTATTGTTTAGATAACCTAAATGGTATTCGTTAAATGTTTTAGAATTAGGAAATAATTTTGACAGTCCAAATATTTTGTAGAAGGCTGCTTTGGGTGTTGGCAATCCTCGTTTTGATTCAGGTAAAAAATTTCCTTTACCATCTATCATTTTTACTCCCAAGCCACCTGCATCAGAATGATTGTCCATAAAGGCAATGACTTTTTCAAAGGTGTTTTCTTCAACCAGGGTATCTGGGTTCAATAATAAAACATATTCGCCCTTAGCTTGCTTTATGGCTTGGTTGTTTGCTTTTGAAAAACCAACATTTTCTTTATTGAATATTTTTTGAACATCAGGAAACTTGCTATTTAGCATACCTACTGAGCCATCAACCGAATTATTATCTACAACAAAAACTTCAGCGCTTATTCCTTGCAGTGCCTTATTTACAGAATGCAAGCATTGCTCTAAAAAGAACTTTACATTATAGTTTACAATGATTATAGATAGTTTCAACCTGCAGCTTTTTGGTTAATAATAAAAGGAGGTAAATTAAGACTGACTTGCCAGTGAGTTTTCGTAGTTGGTTCGATTTACTATGGCTCTTCCAAGTGTTACTTCATCTGCATATTCTAATTCGCCACCCACAGCAACACCTCTGGCAATGGTACTGAACTTAACAGAATATGCTTGTAGTTTTTTAAATATAAAGAACACTGTGGTATCACCTTCCATGGTAGTGCGCAGTGCCATTATTATTTCTTTTACTTCTCCGGTTTTTACTCGTTCAATTAATGCCGAAATATTTAACTGGTCCGGGCCAATTCCTTCAATTGGGTTAATAATTCCGCCCAACACATGGTACAAGCCTTTGTATTGTTCTGTGTGTTCTATTGCAATAATGTCTCTCAAATCTTCTACTACACAAATGGTGCTTTTATCTCTTTTTGGTGCGGTACAAATTTCACATACTTCGCTTTCGCAAATGTTATTGCAAATTTTACAGTAGTTAATTTCCTTTCTTAATTTAATAACTGCCTCACCAAATGTGCTTACTTCTGTAATGGGTCTGTGTAATAAATGCAATACTAAACGCAAGGCAGTTTTTCTTCCAATGCCCGGTAATTTAGAAAACTCTTTTACAGCGTTTTCGAGTAATGCAGATGGTAATCTTTCCATTGTTTTATTTAAGACTTACAAGTTAATGGATTAAAAAATTACAGGCAAGCCTTAATCAATTGCCCCCTTGCTAACGTTATTTTTGGATATTAAGTGTAAGCCCAGGTAGGTTAATATTCCATTAAATAGCAGCATTTCGAAGCCAAATTTATAATCACCGAATAAAAATTCTGAGTTGTCTTTTAGCAGATAGCAAATTACCGGAGATAGTATGCAAACAACAAGCACCCACTTGTCATGTATGCTTTTTCGTGAAAGAATTCCAAACGCAAATAAACCGAGTAAAGGACCATAAGTGTAGGTGGCAGCAATGAATAATTGATCAATTAATGCTCTGTCCTTTATTAGTGCAAACAACATGATTACAATAAATAAAATTACCGAAAACATGATGTGCACTTTGTATCGAATGCCTTTGTGTTTCTCTCGGTTCTCATCTTTTTCAAAGCCTAAGAAATCTATGCAAAATGAAGTGGTTAACGCGGTAAGAGCTGAGTCTGCACTGCTATAAGATGCTGCGGTTAATCCCAGTAAAAAGATTACTCCAACGAACTGAGAGAAATGATTGAGTGCAAGGGTAGGAAATACATGGTCACTATCTTCAGGTATGGCAATTCCTTCTTGAGCCATGTACATATACATGAGAGCACCCATGGCTAAGAATAATATGTTTACAAAAAACAGTAGCACTGAAAACCATAACATGTTCTTTTGAGCGTCAGGCAAGTTTTTGCAACTTAAATTTTTCTGCATCATATCCTGATCCAATCCTGTCATAGCAATAGCAATAAAAGCTCCACCAATAAAGTGTTTCCAGAAAAAATTCCAGGCCATTGGGTCCCAAACAAAAATGGTACTTAGCGGACTATTTCTTACTGTTGAACCTATATCTATAATATCAATTTTTAGTCCTTTGGCTAAGAAGTGCATTGAAAGCACCAGAGCCAATAACATAAAAAATGTTTGCAGTGTATCGGTCCAAACAATGGTTCTAATTCCACCTTTGAATGTGTAGATGTAGATAAATACAATGGTAACCGCTACAGCTAACCAGAAAGGCATTCCCCAGGCATCAAAAACGAATAATTGCAAAATCATTGCAACCAGGTATAATCTAAATGCCGCACCAATGGTTCTTGAAAGCAAAAAGTAAAATGCACCCGTTTTGTACGCTATTTTTCCAAACCTTCGTTCTAAATAAGTATAAATAGAAGTGAGGTTCATTCTGTAGTAGAGTGGAAGCAACACAGTACCAATAACCAGGTAGCCGATCATGTAACCAAATACAACTTGCATGTATGCAAAAGAACTGGCATCTACTTTTCCGGGAATAGAAATAAATGTAACACCAGATAGCGAAGCACCTATCATTCCAAACGCTACAACATACCATGGTGATTTCCGATTGCCTATAAAAAAAGATTCTTCATTGGCATTACGTCCGGTATACCATGAGATGAAAAGGAGTAATATAAAGTACCCAACGAAAAAACTTAAAATAAAGAGTGGTGACATGCAGGCAATTATCTCCTGTAATAATACAAATTATTTTAAGGGTAAAGAAAATAGTTGTTTACCAGCCGTAACCGTGAAATTCTATCATTTCTGGGTTATAATGCGGCCTTATACTTATTACCGGAACTTTAGAATGATTTACCAAACGCTGCGCAGCAGGACCAAATAACACACCTTTAAAGTCAAATTCTTGTTCTGTCATTATTATCATCACATCTGCATTCACTTTATCACAATATTCTAATATGCTTTCCACATTATCTTCTGTTTCTTCAATTTTCGTGGTATAAAAAACGTCTCTCTTTTTAAATATATCTTCTAATTGATGTACTTGTAGAGTTAGTTTTTTTAATGTTTCGTCAGATCCATCCATATTGAATGCAACTAAATGAATTTTTGCGTTGTACTGTTGAGCCAAACCAATGGCAAAATTTACTTTTTCTCTAGAGTGTTTAGAGTCATCTATTGGTAATACTATGTTTTTGTACCCAACTTTATCAGAATGTTGTTGCACCGTAAATACCGGACAAGATGATGCACTCATGACTCTACTGGCATTACTTCCTACAACAAACTCCTGAAATCCGCTTACACCATGCGTACCCATAATGATTAAATCAGAATTAGTCTCTTTTGCAGCTTGCAATATTACTTTATGGGTTCTTCCTAATCGTATATCAGTCTTAACGCTTATGCCATCGCTTTTTTTAATTTTTTCTGCGGTTTCGTTCAATTTAGCTTGAACTATTTCTTCTGCTTTTGCTTCAAAGCTGGTTCCCTTCATGGCATGACCAATTGCACTGGTAAATGAAAACGTTTCAATAACGTGCAGCATGATTAAGTCTGCTTTATTCATTTTTGCCATAAAAACAGCGTGCTCCAAGGC
>JABDLV010000265.1 GCA_013001815.1 Bacteroidia bacterium | reverse complement strand
CACTTAGCCAATATTAAACAATTGACAAATGGTGGAGATAATGCCGAGGCTTATTTTAGTTTTGATGATAAGCAATTGGTTTTTCAGGCTAATAATGAAAAATGGAATACCAGCTGTGACCAAATCTATTTATATGATTTGCAGCAATCTTATAATAATGAAAACCAAGCACCATTATTAAGTACTGGTAAAGGAAGAACTACTTGTTCTTATTTTATGCCGGGTAACAAAAGCATTGTGTATGCAAGTACACACTTGGCTGATGAAGCTTGTCCTCCGGTGCCTGAACGAACTCCGGGTGGAGCTTACGTTTGGCCTATATATAAAGGCTTCGATATTTTTACTGCAGACCTGGAAGGGAATATTCTAAAACAATTAACCAGTGAAGATGGTTATGATGCAGAAGCAACTGTATCTCCAAACGGAGATTTAATTGTGTTTACCAGTACTAGAAGTGGCGATTTAGAATTATATACAATGAACATCGATGGATCTGATGTAAAACAAGTAACGAGTGATTTGGGCTATGACGGTGGTGCTTTCTTTTCTCCGGATGGAACTAAATTAATATTCAGAGCAAGCAGACCAAAAACAGAAGCAGAAGTTAAAAAGTATAAAGATCTTTTAGCACAAAATTTAGTAGAGCCAACTGACATGGAATTATTTGTATGTAATGTAGATGGTTCTGATTTAACACAAATAACCAAATTGGGAAATGCAAACTGGGCTCCCTTCTTTCATCCATCTGGAGAAAAAATTATTTTTTGCTCGAATCATGAGTCTGAAAGAGGTTTTCCATTTAATCTTTATATGATTAATTTAGACGGCAGTAACTTGGAAAAAATCACCTATGACGGGGCGTTTGATTCATTTCCAATGTTTTCATTTGATGGCAAAAAATTAGTGTTTGCTTCAAACAGAAACAATGGAGGCACAAGAGAAACAAATTTATTTATAGCAGATTGGATAGAGTAACAAATAAAGAACAAAACCTGAAGTCAGAAAAAGAAGTTCAGGACCAAAATAAAGTAGTTAAGTACTTTAAAAAAATTGGTGTGGCCGGTGTAATTTTCTTTACTGTAAAGGGATTAATTACAACTTTTTTCGGCTATAAGATTATTGATTGGGTTGCTGATTTGTTCAAATAAAAAAGCCCACTCCGTTAAGAATGGGCTCTCTTTTTTCTTTTTCGTTTTACTTATTGCTTAATCACTTTTATAATCGCAGATTTGTTTGAATCTGAAATGATATAGCTTAAATAAACTCCACTGTTTAATTCGTTGCCAACTACAATAGCATTTTCATTTGAAATTGCTCTTTCAAATACCGTTTTACCGGTTATATCAGTAATTACCAATTTAGAATTTGCTTTTAAGTTGTCTTTATCAAACGTAAATGTGATGGCATTTTCAAATGGATTAGGATATGCCGTTAAGATTAAATCCTTAGGCTCTTCAATTCCTACACTACCTTCTGTAACCTGAAATACATCAAGTCCACATTCTACCAAATTACCAGAACCCGGTAAATCTGATGCAAGAACTATAAAAGTCATAGTTGCACTTGGTGTTATAAAATCAGATATACGAAGGTTTTGCAACTGCCAGCTTGCACTCACTGTGTTAAAGGCATGAATTCTTAAAATTTCCACTGTATTAGCACCATCAGATAAACTAATAACCATAGTATCGTTTATAGCACCAAAGCCACCATCATTAAAAAACCAAGTATAAAATCGAACATACGGGTCAGTGTATGAAGTAGCATCGAACACAGGTGATGTTAATTCAGTTGTTCCATTATCTACATCATCATTTCCGGCTCCACCACCTCCGTTACCGGTAACATAACACTGATCAAAACAATCTCCGTTAACATCTACTTCAGGGTTTGCCTGAGTTCCTTGGTAGGTAGTACCATCCGGCTCTCCTCTTTCCCAATCACCGGAAGCCGCTGCAGTAACAACATTCCAGGCAAAATCAAATGTAAAGTCATCATAGTATCCATTATCTAATGTTATAACCACCGGTATAATACCTGTAACATTTACAGAAGAACAATTTGTGATATATCCCCACTGACCAGCTGTTACATCATAAGTACCAGTAATGAAATTAGAAATGCTAAAACTACCACCAGCATCAGCTGTAACACTATAATCTAACCCATTAACCGGGTCAGAAAGAAATACAGAAGCATTTGGAATTGGATTTCCACCGGCATCAACAACAGAACCGGATAAAGCAATTGTTGGTAAACTAACCAATTCTACATCTAACATAGTAACTACTCCATTATTTAGAGTAACACCATTAATTACTTTAGTAACATAGCCAGGTTTGTTAAATTGAACCGAATACATTCCAGGAGTAGCAGTTCCTGTAGCATAATCACCGGTTATATTCGTTTGCTCTGCCAATCCTATACTTGTAATTTGTGCATTCGCAGCATTAATTGGAATACCGGTAATACTATCTGTTACTACTCCTTCTAAGTAGCAAGCCTGCGTATAAGTTGGTCCCAAAACGTACAATCCTTCATTTATATCACTTGCTAAAACAACTCCGGAAGGCAACCAAGGGTAAGCACCCCATGCACCATTAAAACCTGACCCGCTAAAATTTGGAGAAGTATCATAACCATCCGTTTTAATTAAGTTATGCGGACGATGAGCATCCGTAACATGAATTCCATCGGTATAATAAGATGTTACTAAAAACCCATCTATGTAATGCGTATTATGAGGAATTACACCGGTACCATTCAAAGCAGAAAATATTCTGTCTGTTTCAAAAACATTATTCAAATCAGAAACATCATAACCGGTAATGAATGCATCACTCACTTCATCAGTTGTAAATACGTAATCATTGTCATCAGAAAACCAAACATTATGTGCAAAAGTGTTTGGTGTATTAAAGGTTGTCACTACTGAAGGGTTCGATTTATCGCTAACATCAACTGCAGCTACAAACCCATTATTAATGCAAGCAGCCCAAATTGTATCACCTCTTACTACCCCATCATGCACATAGTATTCATCCCATCTACCCAATTCTGCAGGACTAGTAGGGTTTGTTGCTACATCCAGCATTATCGCACCGCCTACTCCATTATCTGCTCCCCAAATATATGCCACTCCATTTTCATCAATGTAAATGTTATGAGCAGATTGAAATGGGTAGGTACTTCCAGTATAATATGAAACAGTTAAATTGGTGTTTCCCGGAAGTGAGCTCATATCTATTATCATCATTCCACCACTTGCTTCATTTGTTATGTAAGCGTAATCGCCAAATGTTTTCATATCTCTCCAGGTAGTAGATGGACCTGTAACAGAAAATACTTGTACTGGATTATAAGGATCTGTAACATCTACAATTGAAACGGCATCATTAACACCAACAATAGCATATTCATTTCCAGAGCCATCAACATAGCCCCAAACATCACTTAAGTTTGAAGGATATGGAACTTGGCCAAGCAAGCTCATGCTTGTTTGTGCGTTAACTGCAAAACCAACAAGAAAGCAGATTAAAAGGGTAGTAATTTTTTTCATTTTTTAGCTTATTAAAATTTTTTTGACGATTAGTTAATTGTTATTGTTGTTAAAACTGCACATCCTCTTCTGTCAACAACAGATGAGAAATAAGTGCCGGGTAATAAATTTGAAATATCTTCAGTTGTGCTATAATTTGACCATGTATACGTATACGGTGCAATACCCCCACTAATGAGTTGATTTATTTCACCATTTGGCGCACCGGGTGGGTTTGTATTTTGCGGAATATAAAAGACTACTATTTGTGCAGGATCTCTCACTTCTACTTCAGTAACAGCTGTACATCCATTCACATCACTTACAGTAACCTCATAAAATCCGCCAGCCAAGTTTTGAATTAATGGTGTTGATTGAACCGGGCTTGTATTCCAACTATACGTATAAGGCGCGCCAGAACCCCCACTGGCCGTAACTTGTATGCTGCCATTGTTTATTCCATGGCATGAAATATTTGTTTTACTAGTGGTTAACACTATACTTATAGGGTCAGTAATTGTAAATGACTGTACGAATTCACATCCAACATCATCAGTAACGGTAACGGTATAAGTTCCCTCAAGAAGAGCAGCTATATCTTCAGTAGTACGGCCATTACTCCAGATAAAATAGTATGGCACATTTCCACCAAACACTTCAATATCTATTGCTCCATCATTTGCACCAATACAACTGGGGTTTTGCAAACTTGAAACTGTTACAGACATTGCAGGTAAGGTGTCAGTTAACTGAATGTTTAAAAAGTTTACTACTCCATTTGATAAGGCAACTCCGCTAATTGTTTGCGAATTATAGCCGGGTCGGTCAACGGTTATGCTATATGTACCTGCAACTGATGTACCGGTGGCATATTCATCTGCTATATCAGAAACATCATCACTATTTGCAACACTATTGATAGAAATAGTTGCATTGCTTAAAGGCAATCCTGAACAAGCATCTGTAACAATTCCTTCTAAATAACAACCCCTTGTGTAAGTAGGGCTTAATACAAACAATCCATTATTTCTATCACTCGCGATTATATTTCCTGAAGGCAAATACGGGTAAACGCCCCAGCATCCGGAAAATCCATTTCCACTTCCTTGTGTGTAGGTATCGTAATCACCAACTTGAATGATGTTATGTGGCCTAGAAACATCTGTTATGGTAATACCATCTTTGTAATAAGAAGTAACTATGTATTCATTAATGTTAAAGACATTATGCGGAATAACACCACTTCCCGGGTTAGACTGAATTTGATCTAATCGCTCTATGTTTGTTGGATCTGTTATATCAAATGATTCAATAAATGCACTTGAAGATTCATCTACCGTAAACGCCTTGGTCTCATCAGCAGAAATCCAAACGGCATGAGTAAATGCTTTTATAGTTGGATGTGTACCCAATACAACGGGTGCAGATTTGTTGCTTACATCAACAACCGACAATTGTCCGGCATAAATTTCACCGGCATACATAATGTTATTTCTAACCATGCCATCATGTATATAATTTGCAGTGTAACTCCCTAGTGACGAAGGATTCCACGGATCAGTATCTACATCAAGCATAATCGTTCCTAAAGGTCCTGATGTTCCAGTTGAACCAAACAAGTATGCAACACCAAATTCATCTATATAAATATTATGTGCGTCTGTAAATCCTACCCCGCAACTGCTATATACAAAAGGCACGCTATCTTGTAGATGCCTTAAATCAATTATCATTAGTCCGGTTGTTGCCTCAGTAGTTACATATGCATAATCATTCCACACTTTTAAATCTCTCCAGGTATTGCTTACACTAGGTATAAATTGAATTTCTACCGGACTGGCAGGAATAGTAACGTCAACAATTGAAACACCGGTTTGTGTACCAACTAACGCATACTCATTTCCTAAACTGTCCACATATCCCCAAATGTCATTTAAGGCTTGTGTGTATGACAAACTACCTAACAAAGAAACATTTTGCTGGGCGCTTAATTGAAACGTAGAACACAAAACAAATAGAATAATTACAATCTTTCTCATGGCTTAAAAGGCAAGTATTTCAAAAATAAGAATCGCTAATTTACAAAATTGAACCTTCTTATGTTCTCTATTCAGCCAATTTATATATGGCTAATTATCGAAATGAACAAATTATCTCCTCTATTTGATGTGCAATCAATCATCTCCTCAGCTTTCACTTTAAAACTGCCTCCAATCGCATCTAAAACATCTTCATTTTCAGCTTTAAAGACTGAACACGTCATGTAATAAAGTTCCCCTCCTTTTTTCAATTTGGTCAGGGCATTCTTCAGTATTATTTTCTGATTTTTGTTATGCTCCTCCAATATACTTTTATCAAACGCTAAAATTTGTTCCGGATTTCTAACCCATGTTCCTGAACCTGTGCAAGGAACATCCACCATTATTCTATCAAATTCTTGATTTAACGCATTGATATCATCCTTGTTAGTGGCATCTAACTCAAAAATAACATCAGCTTCTATCTTGGCTTTTTTAAAGCGCTTTTCTAAGTTCCTCAAGATACTTTTTCTGTTATCGCTAAGTGTCATGTGAATGTCATTCACTTGGTCCATTATTAACAAGGCCTTTCCACCACTTCCAGAACAAACATCCCACCAATAATGTTCATCTATTACAGACATTTTATTCACACAAAGTTGTGATGACAAATCCTGTATTTCAAAAAATCCATTGTCAAACGACTTCAATTTAGAAAAGTCGGTCTTCTTCTGAAAACCAATAGCAAACTTACTTTGCTCCGATTGTTTAAACTCAATCTCAGCATTATTTAGCTCTACTATTATTTCATCCAAGTGCTTTTGCTTTGCTCTAATCCAGGTAATTGATGGTGTTAGTATGGATTGGTTTTGAATGTCTTTATCTGAATGCTTTGAAAACTCAATCTCTGACGGGAAAATATTCTGTAATGAAAAATCAGGATACACTTTCTGAATTAGTTTTTCTTTTTCTGAAATACTTAATCCAAATTCTTCGGATGTAATTGTAGGATATAGTGTACTGATATAAGAAGAAAAAAAAGTATCAATTGTATTCCTTAAAAAATGACCTATACAAATTCTATTGGTGATATCATCTGTTGGCACGGCCAAACCCACGCGGTAGTAATCATATACCAGCTCGCTAAGCTGCCTTCTATCTCTGGAACCCAACTTTTTGTTTGCTTTAAAAAATGCCTTTAAATGTTGGATAAAGGGTTGCTCAAATTTATACGAAGTAATTACTTCAGTGGCTTGTTGTAATCGTTGAGCTTCGTACATGAATATGAATTACAAATTCAACTTCATTTGACTCTTACCTTTTTTTTTGCTCGCTTTTTCTGTAGGAGTTTTAAGCTTAGGTGGCTCAGCGTCTTTCACAAAGCCCCCATTCTTTTTTATATCCTTCATTAAACCGGCAAGCTCCTTATCTGTTAACTGAACATCCTTTACTCTGTGTACTGCATGTTTTGTTAATGTGACTCCATTGGTTGAGCGACCTTTAATATCATAGTCATTAAAAACAACCTCAATTTCGTTGTATCTCAGCTTTGGCTTAGGTTTTAGCAATACATCAACCACCAAAACATCATTGGGTTTATTCATTGAAAGGTACAACACTTTAGAACCGGGCTTTCCTTTTCCTAAATGATATTCTTTATCCAAAGTTACTCCACCAACAGTAAAACGTTTAACCATGCAACTGCCTCCACGTCCATCCTGATAAATTAAGTTGTACACTTTATTCGTATCTGTTTTTCTGAAAATTTCAACATGTTTTATGTCTTTGCCGATGTAAATTTTATCAGATACTTTAGAAACTTTTAAGACTCCTTCACCACTAATTGCTAATATTCTGTCTAAATCAGAACAATCAAACAAGTATTCATCTTTCTTTAAACCTTTACCAACAAACCCTTCAGAACGGTTTACAAATAACTTATGGTTACTTAATGCAACCTTACGTGTATCAATAGTTTCAATAGCACTCGACTTCGTTTTTCGTTCTCTACCCTTGCCGTATTTTGCCAACAACTCTTCAAAATATTTAATGGCGTAATCTTTTAAATTCTTAAGATTCTTTTTGGTCTCTTTAATTTTAGCTTCTAAATCTTTTAATCGTTTACCGGCTAAATTTGAATCGTATTTCGAAATACGTTTAATTTTTATTTCCGTTAATCGAACAATATCTTCAGTTGTAACTTTTCGTTTTAAGTTTTTAATGTAAGGCTTTAAACCTGTCTCAATGGTTTTAATCACCTTCTCCCAGGTATCCGCAGTTTCAATTCTACGATATACTTTCTTATCTATGAATATTCTTTCTAGCGTTAAGTAATGCCACTGCTCATTTAACTCATGCAATCGTATCTCCAACTCTTTCTTAAGCAACTGAACCGTTAACTCCGTAGACTCAGCCAATATTTGGCTCACCTTCATAAACCTAGGCTTGCCATCTACAATAACACAGGCATTTGGTGATATGGAGATTTCGCAATTGGTAAAGGCAAACAACGCTTCTTTGGCCTTTTCTGCCTTGCCCCATAAGTCTTTATGCAAATGAATAAGAATCTCAACTTTTTCAGCCGTATTATCCTCCACTTTCTTAATCTTAATCTTACCCTTATCATTTGCTGAAATGATGGAGTCAATTAAACTAGAAGTGGTTGTACTGTATGGTATTTCTGTTAAGACGAGTGTTTTATTATCTCTGGCTATGATATTTGCTCTTACTTTAATTTTTCCTCCGCGTAATCCTTCATTGTAATCAGAAAAATCAGCAATACCACCGGTTAAAAAATCAGGATACAATTTTGGCTTGCGTCCTTTGATTACACTAATGGAACCTTTAACAAGTTCTACAAAATTGTGTGGTAAAATTTTTGTTGCCAGTCCTACAGCAATACCATCTGCACCTTGTGCAAGAAGTAATGGAAACTTAACCGGTAATGTTATGGGTTCTTTATTTCTACCATCATAAGACAACTGCCAATTAGTTGTTTTCGGATTAAAAACAACATCTAAAGCGAACTTAGACAAGCGTGCTTCTATGTAACGAGACGCTGCTGCATTATCACCGGTATAAATATTTCCCCAGTTTCCTTGGGTATCTATGAGCAAATTCTTTTGACCCAATTGCACCAAAGCATCACCAATACTGGCATCTCCGTGGGGATGATACTTCATGGTGTTACCAATTAGATTGGCTACTTTATTGTATCTGCCGTCCTCCACTTCACGCATGGCATGCAATATTCTTCTTTGCACTGGCTTAATGCCATCTTCTAAATATGGCACTGCACGTTCTAGTATTACATAGGATGCATAATCTATAAACCAATCTTTATACACCTCATCTACGTGAACGGTATCTCCTAATTTAAATCGAGTTACCGTTTCTTCTTGCTTTTTACTTTTGGCTTTTGACCTTGCAGCAGGTTTTTTGGCAGCTGCCTTTGCTTTGGTAGTTTTCCTTGTGCTAGCTTTTTTGTTTACTGGTTTCTTCTTGGCCATTAATTCTTTACTATGCTTCTAGTACTTCTAAATTATTTTCCTCAATTCTTAAATTTTCAATAACAAACTCCTGCCTCTGCGGAGTATTCTTACCCATATAGTAACTCAGAATTTGATTCAATGATGTTTCTCCTTTTAATGTAACCGGACTCAATCGCATATCCTTACCTATAAAGTTCTTAAACTCATCCGGTGAAATCTCACCAAGTCCTTTAAAACGGGTAATTTCAGGCTTGCCACTTAACTCTTCAATTGCATCTCTTTTCTCTTGTTCAGAATAGGCATAGATGGTTTTCTGCTTATCCCTAACCCTAAACAATGGAGTTTCTAAAATGAACAGATGATCATGCCTTACCAGGTCCGGAAAAAACTGCAAGAAGAACGTAGAAAGCAATAAACGGATATGCATTCCATCTACATCTGCATCTGTGGCAATGATCACTTTATTATATCTTAAATCTTCTAATCCATTTTCTATATTCAATGCGTTTTGCAGTAAATTAAACTCTTCATTCTCATACACTACCTTTTTGGTTAAACCATAACAGTTTAGCGGCTTCCCTTTCAAACTAAATACCGCTTGTGTATTTACATCTCTTGCACTGGTTATAGAACCACTAGCACTGTCCCCTTCAGTAATAAATATAGATGATTCTTCTTTGAGCTTATGTTTCGTATTGAGATGAACTCTGCAATCGCGCAATTTCTTGTTATGCAGATTTGCTTTCTTGGCTCGCTCATTAGCTAGCTTTTTAATGCCGGCTATTTCCTTTCTTTCGCGCTCTGCTTGCTGAATCTTCTTTAACCAGGCATCTGCCACCTTGGGGTGCTTGTGCAAGTAATTGTCTAATTGCTTTTTAACTACTTCGTTAATCCAATTTCTTATGGATTGTCCCTTTGGTGAACGATTTTGAGAACCCAGTTTAGTTTTGGTTTGTGATTCAAAAACGGGTTCTTGAACACGTACACTTATAGCAGCGCAAATAGATGAACGAATATCTCCCGGATCAAAATTCTTGTTGTAATAATCTCTGGCCGCTTTTACAATGGCTTCCTTAAAAGCAGTTTGATGCGTTCCACCTTGTGTTGTATGCTGACCATTTACAAATGAATAGTAGTCTTCTCCATACTCATTGGTATGTGTCATGGCTACTTCTACATCATCATGGTTAAAATGTATTATAGGATATACATGGTCTTCCCCTAGCTGATGCGTTAAGAGGTCTTTTAATCCATTTTCTGACTTAAACTTTTTGCCATTATAAGATAAGGTTAGGCCTGTGTTTAAATAGGTGTAGTTCTGTAATAAATTTTCTACATACTCATCCTTAAACCTAAACTTTTGAAAGATGCCATTATCCGGTGTAAACCAAACAATTGTACCATCATCTTCATTCGTTTTCTTTTGGTTGCTTTTATGTTTAAGTTTTCCTTTCTGAAATTCGGCAATGATGGTTTTCTTATCACGTATGCTTTGTATTCCAAACTTTTCTGAAAGCGCATTTACTGCTTTCGTTCCTACCCCGTTCAATCCTACCGATTTCTGGAATGCTTTTGAATCATACTTAGCACCGGTATTAATTTTAGATACCACATCTACTAGCTTTCCCAATGGTATCCCTCTTCCATAATCTCTAACCAACACTCTATCTCCATCAATCTCTACTTCTATGCGCTTCCCATATCCCATGACATATTCATCAATGGAATTGTCTATGGTTTCCTTTAGTAGCACATAAATACCATCATCTCTAGACGAACCATCACCCAGCTTCCCAATATACATTCCGGGTCTTAAGCGAATGTGTTCTTTCCAGTCTAATGATTTAATACTAGCCTCGGTATATCCATGCTTGGCTGCTGCTTTCTTTGCCATTTATTCTGTTTTGTATTACAAAAGTACAAATATTAAGGCTTTAATAAACTGAATAAATCGGCTGAACTGCCCTGTTTACATGCTAAATATTAACAGCACTGATTTTTGATTTGTTGATAACTATAAAAACATGGGCATAAAAAAACAGGAGCCATGCGAGTGACCCCTGTGTAGTTCATCGAATATTAATTGAGTATATATTATCTGTTGCCGTTTTCATTTACAATGTCCAACATTCCGTACCCCTCTTGGTTAAGTGCTCCCATTCCATGTTCCCATATGTATTTGTGAACTTCTGGGTGAGCATGTAGAGTAAATGGTAATAAGTAACCCAACATTGGGTGACCTTCAGTACATTTATAAAATCTCGCAAACTTTTTACCTGTTTCGTTTATTTTTTGCACGTAATGCATGTCCGGAGTAGCTTCAAACTCAACATAAGTATCTAGCTTAGCCTCATCTATGCCCGAGCCTTCCATGTTTTCCATTACCTGGTTATATAGTAAGTCAGAGAATTCTTGAGAACCGGGATTATACATTTCCTGGCTTTTTTCAGAATCCTTTCTTGGATCAACTAATACAAGAGGCGAAATGCACAAATAGCGCATTTGAGTCCCAAATTCCGGGTCGCTTATTACTTCCGTGGCCTTTGGAAACAACCTGATTTTGCCTATTTCCAGTTTACCTTGACTAAATATTTCATCAACTATCTTATTAACCAACTCTTCATTTGAGCTGCTTATTACCAAAGTAACTTTGGTTGATAGGAATCGCATAAAGCCATTCTGAATTCTGGATGTTCCTTTTAAAGAAGAAAAGTTAAATTCCTTAACTTCCTCACCTTTAATCTTATTTGCTACATCACTTAAAGCATCAGCTAACAACTTTTGATGATGCAAAGGCAAACTATTCACTGATGAATGGTCTCTATGAAAAGATATTTTTACTCTCATGATAAAAATTGGTTAAAAATTAGTTGATAGGCTATAAACAATATCTGTGCCAAAAAATCATACTTTCTTCATGTTTCAGTGAAAAGTCATTGAAAATCAAACATTAAAGCGAAAATGCATTACGTCACCGTCCTTCACTACGTACTCTTTTCCTTCTACTGATAACTTGCCTGCCTCTTTGCAAGCCAGCTCGGATCCTAATGCTACAAAATCATTGAATTGGATAACTTCTGCTCTTATAAACCCTTTTTCAAAATCGGTGTGAATCACTCCTGCTGCCTGCGGGGCGGTGTAGCCTTCATGAATTGTCCAGGCCCTTACTTCCTTTTCACCTGCCGTAAAATAGGTATTCAAAGATAACAATTTGTATGCAGACTTTATCAATTTATTCAAGCCGGGTTCATCCAATCCCATTTCTCCTAAAAACTCCTTTCTGTCCTCCTCTGTCTCTAACTGTCCTATTTCTGCTTCTATTTCAGCGGCAATGATTAGGATTTCTGCCTTCTCGTTTTTGACTGCATTTTTTACATTTTCTACATGCTGGTTGCCATTTTTTACGGCTTGCTCATCTACATTGCATAAATATAAAACAGGCTTAGATGTCAATAAAAACAAACTCTCAATGTATTCTTGCTGTTCTTCGTCTGTCTCATAGGTTCTAACCGATTGCCCTTGTTCTAGGTGCTCCTTTAATGCCTTCAATAAAGCAGCTTGCTTGATAGCTTCTTTATCCTGCCCAATCTTTGCCACTTTAGCCACTTTTTCCAGTTGCTTTTCAATACTTTCTAAGTCTTTTAATTGAAGCTCAGTATCAATCACCTCTTTATCCCTAATTGGGTCTACACTACCATCAACATGAACTACGTTAGGGTTTTCAAAGCATCTCAAAACATGAATGATGGCATCTGTTTCTCTAATATTACTTAAGAACTGATTTCCTAGCCCTTCCCCTTTACTCGCTCCTTTTACTAATCCCGCTATGTCTACAATTTCAATAGTAGTGGGCAACACCTTCTGTGGTTTTACCAAATCTGCCAATTGATTTAATCTGCCATCTGGTACAGTTATTACACCCAAATTAGGTTCAATAGTACAAAATGGAAAGTTTGCTGCTTGTGCTTCAGCATTGGTTAAGCAATTAAATAAAGTGGATTTACCTACGTTTGGTAATCCTACTATTCCGCATTTTAGAGCCATAATTCTTAAAAAATGAAGCGCAAAGATATTCAAAAGCAAATGTTTTAAGCATATTATCTTTGTAATAATTATGGAAAGTGTCAGAATAGATAGATGGGTATATGCAGTACGATTGTTTAAAACCAGAACCGGTGCGGCTTTGGCAGTAGATAAAGGGAAAGTAAAAGTGAATAATGCTGCCGTAAAGCCATCTCATTCCGTTAAGATTAATGATCATGTTCAAGTAAAAGATGGCGTACTTTTTAGAAGTTACAAAGTATTAGATCTGGCTCAAAAAAGAATGGGTGCTAAACTGGTTGCAAATTTTTATATTGAAACTACCCTACCTGAAGACCTTGAACGCTTACAAGAAGTGCAAAGAGCGAAGAGAAGCTTTATTCATTTTGGCAAAGGAAGGCCAACAAAAAAAGACAGACGGGATATTAACAAGTATTTAGACTCATAACCAGATAATTAACAGCTTTGGCTAAACTTTTAGTTTAAGCAAAAAACTTATGAATAATTATTAACAAAAATCAATAGGCAGATATAAGAAACTAAATTTGCAAACAACTAAAAATACTATTGTGGAAACTGCTGAAATCATGTCGGAAACGTCTGTAAAATCTTATTCGCTGGAAGATTTAAAAAAACTGGCTAGTCAAACCCGCAGAGATATTGTACGAATGGTTTACGCGGTCAACTCTGGGCACCCCGGTGGTTCTTTAGGCTGTGTAGAGTTTTTTCTTGCCTTGTACTATGAAATCTTAAATCACAATCCGGAACAATTTAACATGGATGGAACGAATGAGGATTTGTTTTTTCTAAGTAATGGTCATATCTCACCTGTTTGGTACAGCGTACTTGCCAGAAGAGGTTATTTTGAAGTAGATGAACTGAATACATTCAGAAAGCTTAACTCACGCTTACAAGGACATCCAGCAACAGAAGAAGGATTGCCGGGGATTAGAGTAGCCAGTGGTTCTTTAGGTCAGGGGTTATCAGTAGCTATTGGTGCTGCCACATCAAAAAAACTAAACGGAGAAAAGAACTTGGTTTATGCATTAATGGGTGATGGTGAATTAGAAGAAGGCCAGGTTTGGGAAGCGGTGATGTATGCTGCAGCCAAAAAAGTAGATAATGTGATTGTGACTGTAGATTGGAATGGCCAGCAAATTGACGGACCTTTGGACGAGGTTTTACCTCTTGGTGATTTAAGACCTAAGTTTGAAGCCTTCGGATGGAAAGTGTTGGAAATGGATGGTGGAAACCAGAAAGAGGTGATAGAAACCTTACAAGAGGCAAAAACACATACTTTTAAAGGACAACCCATCGTTATACTGATGAAAACGATTATGGGCAATGGAGTTGATTTCATGATGCACACGCATGAATTTCATGGAAAAGCCCCTAATGAAGAGCAATTTAAAAGCGCCATGGAGCAATTAGAGGAAACCCTTGGTGACTATTAGTAGATACATACCAATCGCAAACAAGCAAACATCACATTTTCATTTGTTAAAAAAGTCTATCATATTAGGTATTACATGCCTGCTTATGTTGAGCAGCAATGTGTCTTTGGCCCAAATTAGCGAGCCAAAAGAACCAACACGCATCATGTTTTTATTAGATGCATCGCAAAGTATGGTGGGCCGCTGGGAATCAGGTACCAAATATGATATTGCACAGAGATTGTTATCAGAAATTGTGGATAGCATCAATAACGTAAACAATGTGGAGATGGCACTCCGGGTTTACGGACACACCAAGAACTATCCACCACAAGATTGTGATGATACCAGATTAGAAGTACCGTTCGCAAGTGGGAATGCTTATGCCATCAAGAAAAAATTAGGCGTTATAAAACCAAGTGGCACTACTCCAATTGCAATGAGTATTGAAGAGTGCGGGAAAGACTTTCCTGATACCAAAGGCCGAAACATCATTATCATTATTACCGATGGAATTGAGGAATGTGATGGAGACCCTTGTGCAGTGAGTTATGCATTACAAAAGAAGGGCATTGTTTTAAAACCATTTGTAATCGGAATGGGAATACGAGATGACTTTATTAAGCAATTTGAATGTGTAGGAAACTACTATGATGCCGGAAACGAAGAATCATTCAGAACCATTTTTAACGTGGTTATATCTCAGGCACTCAACAATACAACTGCTCAGGTTAATTTAATAGATGCATACGGTAAGCCTACTGAAACCAATGTGAACATGTCGTTTTACGATAATAACAACGGTAAATTAGTACACAATTTTGTGCATACTATGAATGCAAAGGGAGTACCTGATACTGTTCCACTCGACCCTTCTATTGACTACAGAATAGTTGCACACACATTGCCACCGGTTACTTTAGATAGTGCAGGACTAAACCCTGGCAAACACACTACGATTGGACTAAATACACCACAAGGAGATTTATTTCTAAAAATAACAGGAACCAATCAGTATAAAAAACTAAAGTGCATTATAAGAAAAGACGGAGAGCAAAAAACACTGCATGTACAGGACTTTAGCACCACACAACGCTTCCTTGTTGGCACCTATGATTTAGAGGTATTGTGCTTACCCCGTTTGTATGTGGAGGATGTAGAAATTGCGCAAAGCAAAACTACTACGGTTGAGATTCCGAACCCCGGCTTAATTACCATTTTAACCAATAGTAAAGGGTATGGAAGTATATACAAGTACAATAAAGATGAAATAGAATGGGTGTGCGATTTAACTACTCCCTTAACCAAAGAAACACTTGTACTTCAACCCGGTCAATATAAAGCTGTTTACAGGCCAACTCTTGCACGTAAAAGCATTTACACTGTTGAACAAGATTTTATAGTTAGCAGTGGAGCATCTAAATCCATCACATTAAAATAATATATTAGCAATTGATTTAATCTAAATTTTCAACTCTCAATTAAAACCATGCAAAAAATTACCTCCTCAGAAAGTAAAGATACCCGCTCAGGCTTTGGTGCCGGATTGTTAGAACTTGGAAGAAGCAACCCCAATGTGGTGGCGCTTTGTGCCGACTTAACAGGTTCTTTAAAAATGGATGCATTTAAGAAAGAGTTTCCTGATCGATTTCTTCAAGTGGGAATTGCCGAAGCAAATATGATGGGAATAGCTGCTGGCTTAACAATTGGAGGGCAAATTCCTTTTACCGGAACCTTTGCAAATTTTTCTACCGGCAGAGTGTATGATCAAATCAGACAGTCAATTGCATACTCTGATAAAAATGTAAAAATATGTGCATCACATGCCGGATTAACTTTGGGAGAAGATGGTGCTACGCATCAGATATTAGAAGACATAGGTATGATGAAAATGTTGCCAAACATGACGGTGATAAACCCTTGTGATTACAATCAAACCAAAGCTGCAACCCTTGCTATTGCAGAACATCACGGACCGGTATATCTACGCTTTGGCAGACCAAAAGTACCGGTGTTTACTGACCCAAATAAAACGTTTGAAATTGGTAAAGCCATTACTTTTTTAGAAGGTACAGATGTTAGTATTATTGCCACCGGACACATGGTTTGGAAAGCAATAAAAGCAGCCGAGTTATTACAAGAAAAAAACATAAGTGCAGAAGTAATCAACATACACACCATTAAACCACTAGATGAAAAAGCAATATTAGAATCAGTGCGAAAAACGAAATGTGTTGTAACTGCAGAAGAACATCAAATTAATGGTGGCCTGGGTGAAAGCGTGGCAAATGTGTTAGCGCGCCACTTACCAACTCCTATGGAGTTTGTAGGCGTAAAAGATGTATTTGGTGAAAGCGGTAAACCGGAAGATTTGCTTACAAAATATGGTTTAGATGAAAATGATATTTCACAAGCTGCAATGAAAGTAATTAACAGAAAAACTTCTTCTATTTCAGTGTAATTTTTTTTGTACTGGTTTTTGACTTATGGCAGATATAGAAGATATAGATTTAATAAAACAGTTTAAGGAAGGCGATAATAAAAATTATGCGTTCAACTTAATTGTCCGAAAGTATCAGCAGCGTTTATATTTTCATATTAGAAGAATGGTTACCGACCATGATGATGCAAATGATGTGCTACAGAATATGCTCATTAAAGCGTACAAAGGATTAAATAATTTCAGAGAAGACTCTCAACTATACACTTGGCTGTACCGAATTGCAACCAACGAATCACTCACATTTATTAAAAAGAAAAAGAAGCGAAACCAATTGTCATTAGATGATATGACGACAGAGTTGAGCCAGAACCTGAGTGAAGACCATCATTACGATGGTGATGAAATACAGAAAAAGCTTCATTTGGCCATTGAGAGCTTGCCCGAAAAACAAAAAGCAGTATTCAATTTGCGGTATTATGAGGAGATGAAATACGATGAAATGTCGGAGGTTTTAGAAACCTCGGTTGGGGCGCTAAAAGCCTCATATCACCATGCGGTAAAAAAGATAGAAGCCTTCTTAAAAGAAGATTAAACCTTTTAAACTAATAGGCATCAAATAA
The DNA here is from genome assembly GCA_013001815.1 of Bacteroidia bacterium. Taxonomy (GTDB): domain Bacteria; phylum Bacteroidota; class Bacteroidia; order AKYH767-A; family OLB10; genus JABDLV01. The sequence goes on along the minus strand of JABDLV010000265.1, from coordinate 50 downwards.
TAGCTATGAAAGACGAAAATTATAAAAAAGAAATGCAAGAGCTTGAAAAT
>JABDLV010000234.1 GCA_013001815.1 Bacteroidia bacterium | reverse complement strand
TCCATGTACAATGGCGTTGTGACCGATGGACACAAAATTACCAATTGTGGTTGCAGCTTTTTGATACGTGCAATGGATAACCGCCCCATCTTGAATGTTTACGTTGTTGCCAATTTTTATGGCGTTTACATCCCCTCGAACAACAGCATTAAACCACACGCTGCAATTATTTCCCATTTTTACATCACCAACAATAGTTGCGTTTGGCGCCAACCAGCATTTTTCTCCAAATTCGGGTTTTGTATCATTACATGGTAATATTAATGTCATTTTTTTGCTCTTTTAAGGGTGATTAAATGCTTTATCTAAATTTTTATCTAAATTAATATTTTGAATCAAACTGCATGAAGTACTATTTACTAGTTCTTATATTTTTATTATCCGTGTGCACCACAAGTGCAACACATTTAGCAGCGGGAAATATTTCAGTGCTGGATTTAGGTAATGGCAACTGCGAAATTACAATTAGTTTAAGTAGAGATACAACAACAGGTAGTTCAGCATTAAATCAGATTAAATATTTTTTTGAAAAGGATGATGGCTCCATTTTTTATAGCCGAAACATCTCTTTTCAATTAATTCCCGGCAGTCCGTTAAATGGGCATCCGCAAAATGTCGAATTGTATCAAGCAAAAGACACGGTTAATTTTTTGACACCCGGTGATTACCGAGTGTACATACAAAAATGTTGTATGCCCGGTCCATTTAACAATGCAAGCATTAATCGGGTTTTTTATATTGATTGTAAGTTTAGAGTCTTTGCAAATGGAGTAGAAAATTCGAGTCCGCAAATAACAAACCCAAGTATAAACGTAATTCCTGTTAATCAGAGCTTTACTTATAATGTAAATGCTTATGATTTGGATGATGACGTAGTTAGAATTTATAGCATACATCCATTGGAAGCGGATTCAGTTCAAATTCCGTTTTATGTAGATCCTTCTTCTGATTCAACAAATGTTTTTCATGTTGATTCGGTAAGCGGTGATCTTGTCTGGACACCCAACCAGATTGGAAGATTTTTAGTGAGTTTTGAAATTCAAGAAATTCGGAATAGAAAAACTATAGGTAGAACCATTCGAACGCAAACGTTTATTGTGCTGCCGGACAGCAATCACATTCCCATAATAAATAATTTTAGTGCGATTCCTGTTGATGCAAATGGTTATAAATGTGTTCAGATAAATCCGCAGCAAAACTACAGCTTAACTTTATTTGCACATGATTTAGATATGGATAGCCTGAACATGTTGGCGTATGGTGAGCCCTTTGAATTAAATAATAATCAAGCAACGTTTATTGCAAGTCCTTTGCCTGCAAATCAATTGCAAGGTGTTTTTAGTTGGACTCCGGATTCATCTGCTGTTCGTTTAGAAAAGTACAAAGTAACGTTTAGAATTGTTGATGAACAGTATGCACGTGATTATACCTTGTTTATTAAGGTGGGAAATTTAATTCCCGGTGCCAGTGAGCTGAAAGAAATAATTTCTTCAATAAATTTGTATCCTAATCCTGTTCAGAATAAACTTAACGTAGATTTTAGTTTGATAAGCGAACAAAACATATATTTCAGAATAACAGATAATAGCGGAAGGGAAATGGTTAAATGGAATAGTGAATTATATTCCAAAGGAAAGCAGACTTTAGAACTGCCAATTAATTTAAATGATGGAATATATTATTTAGAGGTATTGAACGAGAATAGATTATTGAAAACAATGCCTCTTTTGGTATTGTCTAAGTAGATGCAAAACACAATAAAGCCTTATCTTTGGCATTATTAAATAAGGATGAAGTCATCAATAAAATATTTTTCCATTGCGTTAATTGTTGCTGCAACAGCAATGCTCCATGCATGTAAGCCCGATAAAAATTTTCCGGATGAACCCATTATTCAATTCGAAGACATCATTAAAGTAAAAGGGCAAAATGGAAAGGATACCATTTCTATTGTGCGAATTTCTTTTACCGATGGAGATGGTGATTTAGGTTTAAGCCAATCTGATACTTTTCCTCCTTTTGACACAGTACCCTATTCTAGCAATTACTTTGCTGCTTATTTTGAAAAACAAAATGGTGTTTTTGTTGAAGTTAATTTGCCCATTCCCATTACAGCGCGTATTCCGGATTTAACTCCTGTTGGTAAAAACAAGGCCATTGAAGGAGATATTGATATGAATATGCAGTTAAAACC
>JABDLV010000097.1 GCA_013001815.1 Bacteroidia bacterium | reverse complement strand
GTGTGTATGTTTATGAAGTACTACTGCGTGAAAGCACCGGAAGGCAGCGCGCTTTTGGTGGCTACGTATTTGTATTGAAATAGCTTAAACTCCGGCAACTTCCATTTCTCTGTTTATTTTCTTTACCAATCCTTGCAACACTTTACCTGGTCCAATTTCTGTAAACGAAGCGGCACCATCTGCAATCATGTTTTGAACGGTTTGAGTCCATCTAACCGGTGAAGTAAGTTGTTCAATTAAATTTTGTTTAATCTCATTTGGATCAGAATGGGGTTTGCCATCTACGTTTTGGTATACCGGACATATTGGAGCGTTAAATGTTATTGCTTCAATAGCTTTTTGTAATTGTTCTTTTGCCGGCTCCATCAATGGTGAATGAAACGCACCGCCTACATTAAGCACTAATGCTCTTCTTGCACCCGCTTCTTTTAATTTTTCACAAGCTATTTCAATTCCTTTATTGCTTCCGGATATTACAATTTGACAAGGACAATTAAAATTAGCCGGTACCACCACTTCATCTATTTCATTGCACACATTTGCAACAATATCATCCTCTAAACCTAAAATAGCTGCCATGGTACTAGGGTTTTGCTCGCATGCGCTTTGCATCGCATTGGCTCTTTCTATTACTAATTTTAATCCGTCTTCAAAACTCAAGGTTTGATTTGCAACCAAAGCGGAAATTTCGCCCAAGCTGTGCCCGGCAACCATATCCGGTTTGAAATCTCCTTCCATAGTTAAGGCTAATATGCACGATTGAATAAAAATGGCAGGTTGTGTAACATTGGTTTGTTTTAATTCTTCTTCACTGCCTTCAAACATTGTATCGGTAATTCTAAAACCAATTATTTCGTTTGCTTTTTCAAAAAGCTGTTTTGCTTTTTCATTGATGTCATACAATTCTTTACCCATGCCTGGGTGTTGCGATCCTTGTCCAGGAAAAATAAATGCTTTCATATGATTAACTTAATTTACTTTGAATAAGACTTATAAATTCACTTCTGGTTTTATCGTTTTCAAACTCACCCGTAAATGCAGAAGTGGTGGTTACGGAGTTTTGTTTTTGAATGCCACGCATTTGCATGCACAAATGTTGTGCTTCAATTACTACAGCAACGCCAAGTGGTTTCAATGTATCTTGAATACAATCTCTAATTTCTGTAGTTAACCTTTCTTGTACTTGTAATCTTCTTGAATAGGCATCAACCACTCTGGGTATTTTGCTTAATCCAACTATGTGTCCATTTGGAATATAGGCTACGTGAGCTTTTCCAAAGAATGGCAAAATATGATGTTCGCACATAGAATACAATTCAATGTCTTTCACAATTACCATTTGCTGATATTCATCTGTGAACATTGCAGACTTTAATATTTTATCAGGTTCTAAATCATAACCATGTGTTAAAAACTGTAAAGCCTTTGCAACTCGTTCCGGAGTTTTTAATAATCCTTCACGTTCCGGGTCTTCTCCAATTTCTTGTATAATGGATTTATACTTTTCAGCAATGCTATCAATGGCATGGTCGTTATACTGATCGATCTTAGCATATCCATCCATTTCATTTTCACTTATCATTTTTTTATCAATCATTTTAATACTTTTATTCGCCAAAATATTCTACACTATTTTTTGACGTTTCCTGCAGTTTCACACAGTGCAACTTGCAGTTTAATTTATCAATGTGCAGTTTTATTTCATCCCAAATAGCTATTGCTAATACTTCAGTTGATGACATTTTGCCTTTCATAAAATCAACATCCATATTAATATTTTTATGATCCAGTTTGTCTACAATTTTTTCATTTATGATTTCGCTTAGTCTTCTTAAATCCAATACAAAACCGGTTTGTTTATCTGGTTCACCTTTTACTGTAACCCACAATTCATAATTATGGCCGTGCCAATTTGGATTTGAACACTTTCCAAATACTTCAAGGTTTTTCTCATCGCTCCATTCCGGAATACTGAGTTTGTGCGCAGCGCTAAATCTTTCTTTTCTAGTAATATATACCATTCTAAATCTATTATTATAGCTGCCAAAGGTACATTTTTTACTATAATTTGAATTTATCCGGAATATTGTAAGTGCATAGCTAAGTAACTAAGTTTCAATTTTATTACTTTTATTTTAAATTAAAGGTAAATGAGATTATTAGTTGTTTCTGCAACAGAGAGGGAAGCGCAATCGATATCTGAATGGTGTAAGCCCACCAAGAGCACATCAAAGTGGGTAAAGTCTTTTCATTATGAGAACGCCATCATTGATGTATTGGTAACAGGTGCAGGAATTGTTCCTACCACATATGCACTGGGCAGATTGCTAATGTTATACTCCTATGATTTGGCTATCAATATTGGATTAGCAGGCTCATTCAAAAAAGAGTTCTTATTAGGCAGTGTTGTAAATGTTGTGGAGGATAGGTTTTCTGAATTGGGTGCTGAAGATGGCGGAAACTTTATTCCTATTGGCGACATGAATTTACCTGGTTATGATGGGTTTCCATTTGAGGATGGAATGCTCCATCCTGATGAACCGGATGATGTAGAATTATTAAAGGAAATTCCGCATGTAAAAGGAATTACGGTGAATACCGTTCATGGAAATGTGGAAA
>JABDLV010000200.1 GCA_013001815.1 Bacteroidia bacterium | reverse complement strand
TTTTTCCTTCTAAAAGTTTCATGATTATTCTATTGAAAAGAAATTAATATTCTAAGCAGTTACCTTATTCAAAACCTCTGCCATTGTTTGTCCTATGATGGCTGGTGAATCCACAACATGGATGCCGCACTCTTTCATTATCTTCATTTTTGCAGCAGCAGTATCATCTGCTCCTCCAATAATTGCACCTGCGTGCCCCATTTTTCTACCGGGAGGTGCTGTTTGACCAGCTATAAAACCAACAACCGGTTTCGTCTTATTATCCTGAATGTACCATGCTGCATCAGCTTCCATGCTCCCACCTATTTCACCAATCATTATAATACCTTCGGTTTCGTCATCATTCATTAACAACTCAACAGCATCTCTTGTGGTAGTTCCAATAATTGGATCACCACCAATACCAATACATGTGCTTTGCCCCATACCAGCTTTGGTCACCTGGTCAACAGCTTCATAAGTTAGTGTACCTGAACGAGACACAATTCCAATAGTACCCGGATTATGAATGAATCCCGGCATAATGCCAACTTTAGCCTCACCCGGTGTAATTACACCAGGGCAATTTGGACCAACCAAACGAGTACCTCTATCCTTCAAGTACTCTTTCACTTTAATCATATCTGAAGTTGGGATACCTTCTGTAATGCAAACAACCAATTCAATTCCAGCTTGAGCTGCTTCCATAATAGCATCTGCAGCAAATGGAGGTGGTACAAATATAACAGACACATTAGCACCTTCTTTATCAACTACTTCATCAACCGTATTAAATACAGGCTTATCTAAGTGCTTTTGTCCACCTTTGTTTGGTGTTACACCACCAACCACATTGGTGCCATATTCTATCATTTGTTCTGCATGGAATGTACCTTCACTACCGGTAAATCCTTGTACAATTACTCTTGAATCCTTATTGACTAATACGCTCATAATATTGCTTTAAGTAAGCCATCAAAAATAATGGAATAATGACAAATGCCCCTATTTTTTCAATTAAAATAAGGGCATTTTTAAACATTTTACTGCTAGAATTAAAGCTTTGTGAATACAAACTCGGGGTATCCTCTTTCTCCTCCATTTGAAAGCATATCAGTAAAAACTACTTTATAATAATCACCAATTGCATCTTTAACAATAAACATTCTATCACTTAACACTCCAGTAACGGTACCTGGCTGTGGTGTTGCAACTTCTCTCCAATTTGAACCTATAATGTTCATATCAGAATCAAAATTCATTCCTGAAGTTCCATTAATTGTAAATGCTTCGTACGCAGCAATCATCTCCTCAGAAGTATTAAATGTTAATTGAACAACTTCTACACCCGTTCTATTTTGAATCACATAATCCTGATAAAAATAAGGAACGTTGAACCCAAAGTTTGCATAATCAGTAAATGTTGTAAAAGCTATATCCCAATCTGTTTTCTTTGGCTCAATTGTTACGAGTCCATCTGTAAAACTAAAAAACGCAAAATTATAATCCGCTTCTTTACTAATTGAGTAAGTGGTTGCATTCATATCATCAATCAAAGCAACCTGCAAACTATAACCATTTGGTTCTTGATCTACCTTAATTTTATACCATACACCCTCCATTCCATTTGCATCTTTACCTGAATTAATAATGTAAACCTTATTGTCTGTTGTTACAGCCATTACTTCATCAATAGCGGTTTCTGTTAAATCACCATTCGGATTATCAACCCAATTGATTGCATCAGCCAACCAAGCAGGTTGCATTGGACTGGTAATAGAAGTAAAAATTGCATCCAGAGATAGCTTCTCAGCTAAACCCATTGTATCAGTTGCATTAACTGCAGTAATGTCATCTTCAGTAGTTGCATAAGCCAACATTTCTATAGATGGATTTAATACCACACGATTTTCCGCACCTGAATAAAAACCTAAATGCCAGGATGCCCGGCCTAAATTAGATTGCATTTGTGAAGAAAAATCAAAGTATACTTGATTTGGTTGTGTTGGTCCACCAACCCCCGGTTGAACAATGGTACCTGTAACAGCTTGAGTTGGGGTATTATCTCCATCATCATCAGAACATGAAGAAATAAAGGCAACACTTAAAATTAATAATAACAATGAATTTAATCGTTTCATTTTTTGTTTGATTTGTTAATTAGATTATATGATAATTGAAGCACGATTGATCTCCCAAAAGAAACCAATTGCGTATTCCCGGAACTATGCAATGCACTATCTGAACTGGAAATATATTTTTTGTCGAATATGTTTTTTACACCAAAAGAACTTTTAATGTTTTTATTGATGTGATATTGAATGTTTACATCTACTATTTGATAAGCTTCAGACTCACCTACTTCATTTGTATTTGTTGCCGACCCTAAAGTGGTTAACAATACAGGCTCTTCTCCCCTATATGTATAAATAAGGTTAAGGTTCAGTTTCTCTTTCACAATGGCCATTGTGTTGGTATTAGAAAATGCATAAGAGCCATGAAACTCATCACTTAAGTCATCATAAAAGTTGCGCTCTAAATACTCTACTTGAAAATTTCCACTCCAAAACTTGATTCTATAAGAACCGGTGAACGAAACTCCCCTTGCCTTATAACTACCAACATTAATTAGCGTTAGCACATTCGGATCAGAAACACTCTGACTGTATGAAATCAAATTTTCTACAGAAGTCAGATATCCCTTAATACCAAGATTCAACCTATTCTTGTTTTTACTTGATTTGAATAATTGATTTACACCAAACTCTCCGTAGTCTGATCGTTCAGCATCTAAATTATCATTACCAATAATGTCATGATTGATGTCTTTAAAATCAAAGTACATTTCTTTTAATGATGGTGCTCTAAAACCTTTGCTGTATGAGCCTTTGAATATAGTTTTATTCAATACATAATTGGCATGTATAGAAGGAACACCCGGGCTGCTGTACTTGCTATTATAATCTAATCGTAAGCCCGGACGAAGCAACAAATCATTAACTCTAATTTCTGATATTACAAAAACAGCTGCATCATTGGCTTCTGCTTTTGCATTATCTGCTATTCTTCCACCGGTTGCTTTTTCATTTTGAAAATCGACACCGGCCTTTAATAAAAAACGTTTGTTATAGGTTTTAGTAACACCTGCCTTTACTTGAAATGTGTTTAATTTAGTTGTGTCATAAGCACCGTCAAAAGTTGCACTGGCATATTCACCCGTATTGAAATTATAGACACTTGCTGTTTTGTTTCGCTGATAGTAGCTGTAATTAATCAGCCCATCAATCGTTAAATCATCTGTACTGTAAGAGCTACTCAAACTATGTGTGTTTCTTATCGTTTTATAATTATCATCTATAGCCGTTGGGTTTACCAAGCCACTAACGTTACCCAAATTTTCTATTTCATCATTAATAAACTTGTTGTTGAATCGAATTCTTAATCGGTTAAACCTATACTGCAACAATGAGTTTACTGAATAAAGCGTTCTTGGGTCCCAATCAATGTTTCTGCCCTCACTGAGGCCAATTGCACCTGAAAAATAGTTTCTGGTTAAGCTTAAATTGGTACTAAATCTTGATGAAAGAGGAATATGGGTATATACATTCCAGTCATGCACTCCACTGTTTACGCCATACTTATTTTCAATGGTTTGCTCTGTAACATTAAATTGAAGTAATGTATTTCGAGTATAATTATTCTTACTGATAATATTTATTAAACCCATTTGAGCATTACTTCCATACTCCACCGACATAGGTCCTTCAATAATTTCAATTCTGCTTATTTCTTGTACCGGTATTTGCGAAATATCAAAGTCCTGTCCGGTGTGTCCGCTTAATGGAATTCCATCTTGTAAAATTTTTACGTTGTTTCCTCCAATACCCATAACGCTTGCCGTACTAGAACTAAGAGAGGCATCTCTATTTATTCTAATATTCACCTGAGCTCTTAAGGCATCTTGCAGATTGGTTGATTGACTTGCACTTAAAGAAGTGGAATCAATGATGGTAGTTCTAAAAGGAGTTAGTGATTTATTTTGACCGGCAATGGATGAAGTGACTGACACCTCTGCCAGGTAATTGTTTTTATAACTTAAGTAATATGGATAATTTCTATTTGCAACCAGGGTATCCGTAATCGAGAAAAAGGCAAAGTGTTCAATTCTAATAATTAGTGGGTAGGACGGCTTATCTAATTTTAACAATCCGTTTTCATTGCTAAGATGCCTTTGGGTTTCACCTTCAGCATCAGTAATCTTAATTAATGCATTAGAAATCAGCAAACTATCTACAGCATCTATTAAAACTATTTGGCTTTGGGAATAGGATGAAATCGAAAAAAGTAAACAAAATAACAGCCCCAAGAGACTTCTCATTCAGTGTATTATTTGCAGGCGAAAATATAACCGCCACACATAAAAAAGAAGGATAATAATCAGGTTTTATATATAATATGAAGAATATGACATAATAATGACAATTCAATTTTGCGTTACTTTGCAGAGGATATGATGATGAAGAATGAAGATACCATAACTGCCATTGCCACGCCTGCCGGAAGTGGTGCCATTGCTCTATTACGGCTATCCGGTAACAAAGCATTCGCAATAACAGAAGCACTTTTTAAAAAAAGTAATGGCAATAAGTTATCTATAGAACAAACGGAATCACACACCATTCATCATGGATATATATATGAAGATGAACAGGCAATTGATGAGGTATTGGTTTACTTATTCAAGAATCCACATTCCTATACCGGGGAGGACATTGTAGAAATTTCTTGCCATGGTTCTACATTTGTGCAGCAGAAACTCCTAAACATTTTTATTAAAAGAGGTGCAAGATTAGCTGAACCGGGTGAATTTACTTTACGAGCATTTTTAAACGGTAAACTGGACTTAAGTCAAGCTGAGGCAGTGGCAGATGTAATAGCATCTAACTCTGAAAAGTCTCATGAGATTGCCATTCAGCAAATGCGTGGTGCATTCTCTAACGAATTAAAATCTTTGAGAGAACAACTCATTCACTTTGCATCAATGATAGAATTAGAACTGGATTTTAGTGAAGAAGATGTAGAGTTTGCCAACCGAAAGCAATTGATGCTATTGTTGAATCAGATTGAACAAAAACTGAATTTACTTTCTGAATCATTCCACAGTGGTAATGTTTTAAAGAACGGCATTCTAACGGTTATTGCCGGTAAACCCAATGCAGGCAAATCAACTTTGTTGAATACGCTGGTACAGGATAACCGAGCTATTGTATCTGATATTGCCGGAACCACCCGTGACACTATAGAAGAAGAATGGGTATTGGATGGCATACGATTTCGGTTTATTGATACGGCAGGTATTAGAGAAGCTACGGATGTAATTGAAAGCATGGGTGTAGAAAGAACCTTAGAAAAAATAAGCTCTGCTCCTATTATACTTTACTTGTTCGATCCAAGTGAACTTTCTGTTAAGGACTTAAAACTAGAACTGGACAAAATAAAAGAGAATCATAAAAAATCTCATCCATATATCATTACCATAATAAATAAAATTGATAAGTACACTGAAAAAGAACCTTTAAGTGAGTACAGTGAGATTGAAAACTTGATTAGCATTTCTGCATTAAAGCAAACAAATATTGATGAGCTGAAAAATAAACTCAAGGCTTACATTGAAAAACTAAACTTAGAACAAAGTGATACCGTAGTTAGCAATGTGAGACATTATGAAGCATTGCAAAATGCATTGGATGGCATTAATGAAACAAAAAGAGGATTGGATAATAATTTAAGTAGTGACTTACTTGCTACAAACATAAGAGATGCCTTGCACTACTTAGGTGAGATAACCGGTGAGGTTACCACCGATGATTTATTGGATAATATCTTTTCAAAGTTTTGTATTGGAAAATAACCTATTTCTCCTTACTCAAAAACAATTCAGCTTCGGTATGCACTCCATTTTCGTCATCCTTTCTTAGGTTTGGGATGTCATCTTTTGTGAACTCGTAGAGTTTTGTTGCTTCTTCTTCTTTTAACTTCTTCACTAAATCCAATGCTTCTGGCACAACATCACTGCATAGGATAATGATTGAACCTTTTTCTGCAGTTTTCACTGCATGCTTTATGGCTTTTTCTTCTGAAGGAATAACCGTAATCTTTTTATTCGGGTCGGTCATTTTAATACCCTCCTCAACCATTGCAATTAATTCTTCTTCCGTTTTTCCTCTTAAATGTTTGTCTGCTCTAATGATAATTTCATCAAACATTTCTGCAGCTATTGCTCCTATTTGATTATTATCTTCTGTTCTTCTGTCTCCAATACCGGCAATTATCCCCACTTTTTTAGTGGCTTCTAAATTGTTAGTGAATTGTTGTAAAGCACGCATACCAGCAGGGTTGTGTGCATAGTCCAATAAAATATCAAACTCCTTAAAATGGAACATATTTAATCTACCCGGGGTTTGTGAAGCAGATGGAATGAATGTTTCTAATGAAGTTTTCATGTCTTCTAATGTAAACCCTCTTACATACCCCATCAACACAGCCGGCAAAATATTTTGAATCATAAAGGTTGCCTTACCACCATAAGTCAATGGAACATTCACTGCCTTTACCACACGCATTTTCCATTCTCCTCTGCAAATAGTTATGAATCCATTTTCATATACTGCAGATAAACCATCTCGTTTTTGCATTGCCTTAATTCTCGGACTGTTTTCATCCATAGAAAATATTGCCGTATTACACTCAACAGATTTGCGCATGCTGTACACCAAGTCATCATCTGCATTTAAAATAGCATAGCCATCCGGCAAAACAGTTTCAGGTATTACTCCTTTTACTTTTGCTAATTGCTCAATGGTATGTATTCCTTTCAATCCCAAATGGTCTGCAGCAACATTGGTTACAATCCCTACATCGCAGTGCTTAAAGCCCAGCCCTGCACGCAATAACCCACCTCTTGCTGATTCTAATACAGCAAAATCGACCGTAGGGTCTTTCAACACAAACTCTGCACTGGTTGGGCCTGTACAATCCCCTTTCATTAACAATCGGTTTTGAATATAAACACCATCACTCGTTGTATAACCAACTTTATAGCCCTTCATTTTGGCCATGTGTGCTATTAAGCGTGTGGTAGTTGTTTTACCATTGGTTCCGGATATTGCAACAATGGGTATTCTGGATGTAGAACCCGGAGGAAATAATTTGTCTACAACCGGTGCAGCAACATTTCGAGGTAAGCCCGTGGTTGGAGCTAAGTGCATTCTAAAACCGGGACCTGCATTCACTTCCAACACCGCACCTCCTGTATCAGAAAGAGGTTTGGTTATATCAGTAGTCATGATATCAATACCACAAATATCTAAATCAATAATTTTAGAAATACGCTCTGCCATAAACACATTTGCAGGGTGTACCATGTCTGTTAAATCTTCTGCAGTACCACCCGTACTTAAATTGGCTGTGTCTTTTAAGATTAACTTTTCGCCATCCTTTAATACACTATCAACTGTATATCCTTTGGCTTTTATTAACGTAAGTGATAACTCATTCAATGTAATTTGAGTGAGCACTTTTTCGTGGCCATATCCTCTTCTTGGGTCGTCATTTACTTTATCAACCAACTGCTGAATGCTAGATTTACCATCCCCAATAATGTGTGCCGGTGTACGTTTGGCGGCTGCAACCAATTTATTATTGATAACTAACAATCTATAATCTTCACCTACAATATATTTCTCAATGATAACTGAATTAGAAACATTTTTTGCCTCTCTAAATGCTACCAATGCTTCATCGTATGAATTTATATTAACGGTAATGCCTCTACCATGATTGCCATCAATAGGTTTTACCACTAATGGATAACCAACATATCTGCAGGATTCTTCTAAACTTCTTTCTCTTCTAATTATTTCTCCGCGTGGTACAGGAACTTCTGCTTGTTCCAATAAATACTTTGTTTCTTCTTTATCGCATGCAATCTCTACTGCAATGTTACTTGTTTCACTGGTTACGGTTGCTTGTATTCTTTTCTGATTTGCACCATAACCTAATTGACACAAAGAATACTTGTTTAGTCGAATCCAAGGAATACCACGTCTGGCAGCTTCTTCCACTATAGAACCGGTACTAGGACCTAAACGATCAGACTCACGAAGCTCTCGCATCTCCTGAATGTCATCCGTTAAGTCGTATTCTTTCCCACTTATCAATGCTTCACAAATTTTAACCGATGCCTCTGCCGCATATCTCCCAACTCGTTCTTCCATATATGCAAAAACCACACTATACACTCCTTCTTCACCGTATCCACGAGTCCTTCCAAAACCTACATCCATACCGGCCAAGGTTTGAACTTCTAATGCTATGTGTTCAATAATATGACCCATCCAGGTTCCTTCATCTACACGTTGAAAAAAGCCTCCGGGTTCGCCAACTGAGCATCGGTGACTAAACATAGTAGGAAACATGGCTTTCAGCCTCTCGCTAAAACCATCAATTTTATCTGATGGCAATTGCTCCATTTCTTCTAAATCAAGCACCATTACAATGAGTTTATGGCGCCTAACAGACCAGTAATTAGGGCCTTTCATTGCCCGTATTTCACGAATTTTCATGTTGGAATAAGATTGGTTCTAAGGTTAATGCATGAACAATTTAAGAAATTAATATCAATTACACTTCATTGAACCTCAATAATGAACATGCCAAGTTTTATAAGTATTTATACATAATGATTTAGCACTTTTATATTGTAGCAGGATAGCCTATTTTTGTGCGCAATTCTTAATAAACAGCTATGATTTACGGAGCGAAAGGAACATTGATTCCGATTGGGGGGAATGAAGATAAAGGTAACGGTGAGGATGAAAATCACTCACTGGATTTTATAACCGAAGGCATATTAAGCCGTGTAGTGAAAGAAAGCGGTGGTAACGATGTACGTTTTGTTGTTATTCCAACCGCATCCAGTATTCCGGATGAAGTGGGAGCAAATTACATAGAAGCATTTGGAAAGCTTGGCTGTAACAATGTTACTGTATTGGACATTCGTAAAAAGGAAGATTCTGAAACACCGGAAGCGATAGATTTAATTAAAAAGGCCAGGTGCATCATGTTTTCAGGTGGTGACCAATCGAAAATTGCCAACAAAATTGGCGGCACCACCATTCATAAAATTTTGGTTGACAGATATACAAACGATCGGGATATTGTAATTGCCGGAACCAGTGCAGGTGCAATGGCCATGTCTGAAGAGATGATTGCAGGAGGCAGCAGTACGGAAGCTTTTCAAAAAGGTGCTGTAATGATGTATACAGGTTTGGGATTAACTCCGGGAATCATGTTTGATACGCACTTCATTCAAAGAGGTAGATTTGGAAGAATTTCTGAGGCAGTTGCGAAATTTCCACATCATATTGGATTTGGTTTGGCAGAAGACACTGGTTTAATTATTAAGAATGGGAATGAACTGAAAGTTATTGGTTCTGGTATGGTAATAGTGTTTGACGGTAGCGACCTGAAGCACAATAATGAAAAGATATTGGATGAAGGAACACCAATGACCATGACAAACCTCAAGGTGCATGTATTATCTAATTCTGATTGTTATATAATGAATGAAAGAGCTGTGCATGTATTGCCTATTGATGCACCGTTTGAGTAATTAATCTTTGTAAATCGAAATCTCTTCCAGGCTTTCAGAATTTTTGCAAGCTCTGTACATTCCTTCTGTATTGAATGGCATGGCAATGTTACCATTTGCATCTACTGCAATTAAGCCACCATCACCTTTTATTTCCATTAAGCGTTTTTGCACAACTTCAGCAGCAGCATCATTTAACGACAAATTTTTAAACTCCATTAAAGCAGAAACATCATATGCAGCTACACCTCGAATAAAAAATTCGCCACTACCGGTACAAGAAACTGCACAGGTTTTATTATTTGCATAGTTACCCGCTCCAATCATTGGACTGTCACCTATTCTACCAAATTTCTTATTCGTCATACCACCCGTTGAAGTAGCAGCAGCAAGGTTTCCATTGACATCACAAGCGACTGCACCTACCGTTCCAAATTTAGAATCTTTTTTATCTGAATGATCTAACTGAAACGAATCTGAATCTTTAATCTCTTGCCACTGATTATATCGAAGTTCATCATAAAAATAAGAATCAGGTTCTAATGAGTATTTCAAGCTTTTTGCGAATTCCATTGCACCATCTCCGGCTAAAAAAACATGATTAGATTTTTGCATAACATCCTTAGCTAGTGCAACGGGATTTTTTATTCCGCTAACTAAACTAACTGCACCTGCTTGCAAAGATTCACCTTCCATAATAGAAGCATCCATTTCATGTTTACCGGTTGCCGTAAACACACTACCCTTTCCTGCATTAAACAGGTGTGAATCTTCTAAACAAATAACTGCTTGCTCAACAGCATCAACCGAAGTTCCTCCTTTTTCTAAAACGGCATAACCTTTAGCAAGCGCTAATTGCAATGCAGCCTTATATTCCTCTTCTTTTTCAGCAGTCATGGCTCCTTTGAGCAAGGTACCTGCACCACCGTGTATAGCAATAGAAATCATGGAAACTAAGATAGAATTTTAGGGTGAATATTAAGCACTGATGCCATTTACAAAGTACATATCAATCATTCCTTTGTTTTTCGCTTCTATTTTCCCTCTATGAGAACACTTAAATTTATCTTTTACTAATTCATAGGTCCAACCGGATATATTTACTTTACCAACTTCTCCGCTGCTTTCCATCCTGGAAGCCGTATTTACAGTATCTCCCCAAATGTCATAAGCAAACTTTTTAATCCCTACAATTCC
>JABDLV010000170.1 GCA_013001815.1 Bacteroidia bacterium | reverse complement strand
AAATATAGTTTAGACATCAGTGCACTGGCAAAAGGAGTCTACAATTTGGTAGTAGAGGGAAAGGAGGGAATTTACAGTGCAAGAGTAATAATAGAATAAGTTCTATTTTAAACTAAATATTTTATTTACCTAATTAAGATTGTGGCTTATGAAAGCATACAAACGGATTGTTGTAATATTTTTTACTGCTTTTTTTCTTTGTACAACAGATAATGTAAAAGCAAGTCATATAGATGCGGGCTACATAACCTATTCGCATGTTACTGGAAACACATATCAAGTATCGCTATTTCTTTACAGAGATTGCAATGGAATTTCTCCTCCCACTACAGCAATTATCAACTATACTTCATCATGTGGTGGTGACAGTTCGGTTGCATTAACACCGGTTCCTGGCACCGGCCAGATAGTTACTTTATCCTTGATTGCTCTCCCAGTTGTTACTTCTTGCACTGGTGGTTTTGCATTGGGTATTGAAGAATGGGAATACACAGGTTTGGTCACTCTGCCTGTAAACTGCAGTGACTGGACATTCTCATTTTCTACTTGCTGCAGAAGTGGTTCCATAAATACAATAGTGGCTGCGGGCAGTCAATCTTTTTATACAGAAACGATGCTGAATAATTTATTGGCACCAGTAAATAGTTCACCAGCTCCTATAAGTGCTTCGGTAGCGGAGTTTTGTGTCGGAAATGCAGTGGGTTGGAACCAAGGTTGTTTTGATGCAGATGGTGATTCATTGGTTTATTCATTGGTATGCCCTAAAAATAGCAATAGCTCATTCCTAAGTTATAATCCTCCCTTGAGTTGTGTCAACCCTATAGATGCAAACCCTCCTGTCTATTTAAATCCGGTATCCGGTCAAATTTCTTTTACACCTACATTAACGCAAATTTCAATTATGACAGTTAGGGTTGATGAATTTAGAAATGGAGCATTAATTGGATCATTTGAAAATAATTTACTGGCTTATATGGTTATTAATGATTTATGTCTTTTTAGTGCAGATAATAATTTAATTGTTGGTATGAATTTCATTGATGCAAATCAAAACGGAATATGTGATCCTCCTGAAAAAATGAATATGACTAGTGGAGTAGCAAGTGTTATCGGCCAAACCGATACTAATTATGCACCGATTAACGACAACGGTTGGTTTTTTTGTGTTGTTGATACCGGTAATTGGACAACTAGTTTAGGCGCATACGACTCCAATTTTTACGCTGTAAATCCGAGCTCAATGGTTTCAAATTTCGGGTCACAAACCGGGCAAACCGATACAGTAAAGTTTCCAGTTCAATTAGTTCCCGGCCACCCTAATTTGTGTGTAGACATAGTGCCGGTAACTCCAGCAAGACGAGGACTTGATGTAACCTATAGGATAGTTGCCACAAATGTAGGTACAGATTCTATTACAGGAGATTTGCAATTTACACATGATGGTTTGCTAACGCTTGTAAGCAGTATTCCTGCTTACAACTCTTATACAAACCCAATAATAATCTGGAATTTTACAGATTTTGCACCAATGACATCATTAATTTGTGATGTAAAACTAAACGTACCCGCACCTCCAACAATAAATATTGGTGACTTATTAAGTTCAAGTGTTATTATTAATCCGGTAACAACAGATGTACAGCCAAATAACAACTTTGATGATATTAGGCATGAGGTTATAGCGAGTTTTGATCCAAATGACAAATGGGTTGAGCGAGAAATTATTTATAGCAATCAAATTCCGTTTACAGAGCATTTAGATTATTTAATTCGATTTCAAAACACCGGTAATGACACAGCTTTTCTAGTTATAATTAGAGACACACTAGACTATCAGCTAGACCAAAGTACACTGAACATATTACATTCCAGTCATGATTATATTGCGGTGAAAAGAATCAATAACGTTTTAGAATTTCAGTTTAACAATATTTTATTACCTGATAGCAATGTGAATGAACCCGCCAGTCATGCATACATTGCATATCAAATAAAACCAAAAAGTACATTTGGGGTGACGGACATTATTAGAAACCAAGCAGCCATTTATTTTGATTATAACGCACCTATACTTACAAATGCAGTGTACACCGAGGCAGTAATGGCAACCGGAATTGGAGAAGTAAGCAGCATCAAACCATTATTGGTATACCCTAATCCAGCCAATGGTAAAATCACCATTAGCGCAAAAGGATTAAGCTGGAGTAAGGCAAAAATTAGTTTGTATAATACGTTTGGTCAATTGGTGCTGGAAGAAAATGTAAGTCAAAAATATAATTCTGAATATACTTTGGATGTTCATGCATTTTCAAAAGGTTTGTATCATATAGTTGTGGTGGAGGGGGCTGACAACAGATATAGTTCGAGTATTATCATTGAATAATTGGTTTATAATTTACCCTTGTAGGCTAATTCCTGTTTTACTTTTTTATTAGTTTTGCTTTATCATTTTTGCCCCAGATAAGATTATACTCAATGATAAATTTTGATTTATTAGAAAAGAACAAGGAGGAATTAAGACTCCGGTATTTAACAGCCTCACCATACCCACACATAGCAATTGAAAATTTTTGCGACAGAGAAAGATTGTTAAAGGCATACGATAGTATTCCCTTGTTAGAGAATAAGAGTCGTGATTACATGTTTGCCGGTAATAAATTTGAGAAATCGAATTACGGAACGCTTGGGCCTGAGTTGTTAGAGCTGCAAGAAGAATTGCGTTCTGATAGAATGAACAAACTTTTAACCTTTATTACTTGTGAAAACACTTTTGTAGACCCCAAAAATTATGGTGGAGGATTGCATCAGGGTAGAGAAAATACTTTTTTGGATATGCACCTGGATTTTAATTACCATCCAATGCACAAATTATGGTGGCGTTCTTTAAATCTTTTGCTTTACATGAATAAAGACTGGAAGGAAGAATATGGCGGGCACTTAGAGTTGGAAGATTTAAGAACCGGAGAAAGAAAAAGTTGCAAAGTGGATTTTAATACGCTCATTATTCAAAAATGCAGTGATTATACCTTGCATGGATATTACCCAACTAAATTTCCTGAGGGTGTATGGCGTACCTCTATAGCTACTTATGCCTTTACCAAACATATAAAACAAATAGCTAAACCCAGAACTACCGATTGGTTTCCTGATAAAGAAGGAGATGGGTCTTTAAAAAAATGGTTTGGAAGAAACTTTCACCATGCCGTTAAGGTGAAAACAAAAATATTTGGCAGCGCAACAGCTAAAAACCAATAAGCAATTACAACGGAATGTTGCCATGTTTTTTTCTTGGCAAATTAGCAACCTTATTTTCCAGCATACTAAATGCACGAATTAATTTCATGCGTGTGTCTTCGGGTTTAATCACTTCATCTATGTAACCCCGTTCAGCAGCACGGTATGGATTGGCAAAGTGTTCTATGTACTCTTCTTCTTTTTCTTTTAGTTTGGCTGCAGGGTCTTTTGCTTCTTTAATTTCTTTCTTAAAAATTATTTCTGCTGCACCTTTTGCGCCCATCACTGCAATTTCTGCACTGGGCCAGGCAAAGTTCATGTCTGCACCAATGTGTTTAGAGTTCATTACATCATAAGCACCGCCATAAGCTTTACGAGTAATTACAGTTACACGTGGTACCGTTGCTTCACTAAACGCATACAATAATTTTGCTCCGTTAGATATAATTGCGTTCCACTCCTGGTCGGTACCCGGTAAAAAGCCTGGTACATCTTCAAACACCAATAAGGGTACATTAAACGCATCGCAAAATCGCACAAAGCGGGCGGCTTTGGTAGAAGAATCTATATCTAACACACCGGCCAGCACAGCAGGTTGGTTGGCTACAATACCAATGCTTCTGCCACCAATACGCGCAAAGCCAACTAAAATATTTTCGGCAAAATCTTTATGTACTTCCTGAAAACCCGGGTCTTCATCAATTACATTATTAATTACCTCATGCATATCATAAGGTTGGTTTGCATTATTAGGCACAATGCCATTTAATGCAGTTCTTGTTTCATCTGAAATAATATATTCATTCAGTGGAGGCAGGTCTTCACAGTTTTGAGGAATAAAACTGACTAGCTGTTTTATTTGATTGATGCATTCTACTTCATTTGCACAAGCAAAATGCGTAACACCACTTTTACTGGCATGCGTATTTGCACCACCCAACTCTTCTGCAGTTACTTCTTCGTGCGTTACCGTCTTTACTACGTTAGGTCCGGTTACAAACATGTATGAAGTGTTTTCTACCATAAAAATAAAATCTGTCATAGCAGGGGAGTACACCGCACCACCTGCACATGGACCCATAATGGCAGAAATTTGAGGAATGACACCACTTGCTTTTACATTACGGTAAAATATGTCGGCATATCCGCCTAATGAAACCACTCCTTCTTGTATTCTGGCACCACCGCTATCATTTAAGCCGATAAGAGGAGCTCCATTTTGAACAGCTAAATCCATCACTTTGCAAATTTTTTCGGCATGTGTTTCAGATAGGGAACCACCAAACACAGTAAAGTCTTGAGAAAAAACATAAACCAATCTACCATTAATGGTTCCATAACCGGTTACTACCCCATCACCTAAATATTTTTCTCTTTCTAAACCAAACTCAGTAGAACGGTGTGTAACCAGCATTCCGGTTTCTTCAAACGAACCTTCATCTAATAAAAAGTGCAAACGTTCTCGTGCAGTTAGTTTACCTTTTTTGTGCTGCGAATCTATTCTTCTTTGACCACCACCTAAATGAGCTTCGGCAATTTTTTGCTCTAATTGTTCAATTTTTTTATCCATACGGATTATTTATTCGGCTAAACCGTTTCGTTTTTGTGAGAAAGTAAATGTATAAAAAAAGCCCCGTTGAAAAGCGGGGCCATAGGCTGTCAGATTATATACGGAAAAACTTACCAACCTATTATCGTTAAGCCGATGGTGTACGGATGTAACTCCGGACCTTCACCGTCTTTAAATAGTTCTGTTACTGCGTAGTTAGCGAAGATATTAAAATTTTTGTAACCTACTCTAACTGTGGCATCTAAACGTATAGGTTCCAGGTTAAAATCGTCCCTTTCTTTTTCTTTTTTACGGCTTCCATTTTTAGTTAAATACTTAGTATGTGAGCCAATCTTATAGGCAAAAATTCCTCCTGTAGATAAATGAACGTTGTTTCGTTTGGATTTGCTCGTATTTACCTGCAATAATACAGGCACCGTTGCATAAGTTGCAACCAACTTACTTTTGTCAAAATTATAAGGATCCATAGGATTAATATCAATAGTTATTGAGTCTGCTTCCGGAACCAGTTTAAAATTACGCTTTGAAAAACGGTAATTGTTATAAGCTAGGCCCATACCGGTTACTACCCATAAATGATCTTTTTGCAATTTAATTTTAGTGCTAAAAAAATTAATGTTTACCGCCAGTGATTTACTTTCATTTAGTTCTAAAAACTCATACCCTTCCGGCATACTTGTTTTGTTATCTGCATTTAGGTAACCATTAAAACCCATTTCAAATCCTCCCCAAAAAGGTCTCACTGAATTTTTGCTTTTTCTTTTTGCAATTTTCTCTTCTAAGCCATAGTCACTAGTATCTTTTTTATCTATGATTATGATTTCACTATCACCAATCGTAATTTTAGTGGTATCGCCACCACCTGTGGTCTTTTTGTCGCCAACCTTACCCAAACCGGAAATGTCCTTATTAATCACTTTTGGAGGGGTTACATATTTAACCGATCCATTTCCACTAATATCAACAGCTAATTCATCCCGAACATCAATATGTAAACTGCCAATGCCACTAATGTTTGCGTTTGCCTTAGATACAATCAGATCTGATGCTTTAATAGAACCGGTTCCGCTTATATCTGCATTCAGTTTGTTTGCAGCTCCACTTAGGGTAACAGAACCCACTCCACTTAATTCAACGCTTACATCGGTTGATTGAATTTCCAATTCACTGCGACCAGCACCGCTATTTTCAATCTTTAAGGTTTCGGCATTAATTAACCCTTCCCCTTTTATGCTGCCGGTTCCACTTTGTTCTATTCTACTAATATTTACAAATGTGATGTATGCTGTGTTCTTTCCCAGTTTATCAATTTGTAATTCATTATCTACAACTTCTATAACTGCTTTATCAAAAGTATTTTCATTGCCGGTTAATCGAACACCGGCCACTGTACCTTGGTTAATAACAATATTGCCTGTGCCATTAAATTCAATAACACTAAAATCTGCCAGAGCTCTTACAGAACCATTTTGTGCATAGCTGGTAAGACCTAAAACAAAAAGGGTTAAAAATAAAATGCTCGTCTTTTTCATAGTTTATATGTTTTAATTCTTTGTATGTGTTATGCTAAAATTTCCTGCCTGCAATTTCCAGCTTCTCAATAAGCCTGATTTCGTTTTTTTCGATTCTACATCAACCTTGTTATTAGTTAATCCGCTAATGGTATTACCGGCCATTCGTGTAAATTCTCCCTCTGTGTCTTTATATACTGCTTCTTGACTAACAAAAGAAGTATTGCTTCTTTCGGCTAATTCCAATTCATCAGAACTCCTGTATTGATAGGCTGTTAAATCCACTGGTATTGCGTTTGCTTCGGAATATACATCCTCATTCGCATTGGTTTTAATTACCCTTGCTTTGCTAACATCAACCCTGTTTAAAGATGCCAGTTGTATGCTCGTTTCTCCGGATTGAATGCCATCAACTAAATAATTTTCATTTCCATCTATTATACTTTCAGACTTTTCTACATCTACTGTAGCAATTGTATTATTATTTTCGATAGAATTATCATTTGATATTATTTCAGTTGAATCTGCAACAAAACTTTGATTGCTATCATCATTTAAAAAAACTTGCGTAAATAAAAGTAACAATGCAACCGCTGCAGCCACTGCCAATTGAAATTTTTGGTTTGCATAAATAGGAATTACAAGCGGTCTTTTTAAACTTTCTTTTTCTTCATACGGCTCTGCCGTACTTGTTAATTTTGTTTTCTCAAACAAAGCTGCTTCAAAATGCACATGAGGATTTTTTTCTATAAATGCATTCAGTTGTTGTTTGCCATGCGAGTCTAAATCATTTTCTATATCAGCAATTAAAAAAGTCTGGTAGTTTTCAAATGAAATGCTTGGTCTCTTCAAATCAGCCTTATCATTATAGGTTAAGCCTGCTTCCGGCTCCAGGGTGTGCATTTCAAATGAATTAAATTCAGCTTTTAAGTCAGGATTTTCATCTAAAAATGAGAACAACAGAGAAGCATCTGTTTCGCTTAAGTTCCCATCAAAAAAATCGATGAAAAATGCTTCGTAGTTATGTCTGTTAATTTTCATTTTATATCACAGTGTTTACACTGACTAAATATTCTTTTAAAAACACTCTTGCCCTATAGATGTAAATTTTAACCTGTGCAATAGTCAAATTTGTTATGTCTGCAATTTCTGCATACGAGTACCCTTCATAATCGCGAAGCATAATGACACTGCGTTGCACCTCAGGTAATTTGTTCACTGCATTCCTTATAACTTCTGAAGCATCACTGTACTGTTCAGTGTGTGAGTGCATGTTATAATTCGCTGTTTCCATTGGTGTGCTTCTTTTTTTCTTTTTGATTCTGTCTAGCATGGTATGGTATCCGGTTGTAAACAGATATGATTTTGCTTTTTTAGCGTCAACGTCTTTGTGTTTTACCCACATTTTTTCAAATGTATCCTGCACCACATCTTTGGCCTCTTCTTCATCACGCATATTATGCAAGATGAAACGGTAAAGCCCGTCAGAATAGTTATCTACACATTGATTATAATCTCTGTCAGTCATAAGATATTGGGTAAAAGAGACCGTTTAAAAATGAGACGCCCCAGTAATTGAAAAGTTACAGATTAATTTTAATCCAGTTTTAAAACAGCTAAAAAGGCCTGTTGAGGTATTTCCACATTACCTACCTGCTTCATTTTTTTCTTTCCAGCCTTCTGTTTTTCAAGTAGTTTACGCTTACGGGTAATATCACCACCATAACATTTTGCCGTTACATCCTTACGCAAGGCTTTCACCGTTTCTCTGGCTATAATTTTAGAACCTACGGCTGCCTGTATGGCAATTTCAAATTGCTGGCGATTGATTAATTCTTTCAATTTTTCGCACATTTTTTTACCCATCGTAAAAGCATAATCTCTATGAATAAGGGCAGAAAGTGCATCTACCGGCTCTGTGTTTATTCTGATATCCAGTTTTACCAAGTTAGATGATTTATATCCGGTTGGGAAATAGTCAAAAGAAGCATAGCCTTTAGAGATGGATTTTAATTTATCATAAAAATCAAAAACGATATCCGCAAGGGGCATTTCAAAACTTAACTCTACTCTGTCAGTTGTTAAGTAATGTTGATTTAAGAGAGTGCCTCTTTTGTTAATACACAAAGTCATTATTGAACCGGTAAACTCTGATTTGGTTATAATAGTTGCTTTAATGTACGGCTCTTCAATTCTGTCAACAAAATTAGGTTCCGGTAATTCACTTGGGTTGTTAAGAATTCTAAATTCGCCATTTGCCATGTACGCATGATAAGATACGTTGGGAACGGTAGTAATCACACTCATGTTAAACTCACGCTCCAAGCGTTCTTGTATAATTTCCATGTGCAGCAATCCTAAAAAGCCACAACGAAAACCAAAGCCTAAAGCTGCTGATGATTCCGGTTCAAATACCAAAGATGCATCGTTCAGTTGAAGTTTTTCAATTGACGTTCGCAGTTCTTCGTAGTCATCTGTATCAACCGGATAAATACCGGCAAATACCATTGGCTTAACATCTTCAAACCCGCTAATAGCCTCTGTGCAAGGGCGCTCTACGTGGGTAATTGTATCACCAACTTTCACCTCTTTTGCCTGCTTAATTCCAGAGATAATGTATCCAACATTTCCTGCAGAAATTTGTTTGGCAGGTTCTTTATCCAGTTTTAGAATTCCAATTTCATCAGCAAGATATTCTTTGCCGGTTGCCATAAACTTTACATTATCTCCTTTGCGCAATGTGCCATCAATCACCTTAAAGTATGCAATAATTCCTCTAAATGAATTAAAAACAGAATCAAAAATCAGTGCTTTAAACGGTGCTTTCATATCCCCTTTGGGTGCAGGTACTCTGTTGATAATAGCCTCTAAAATATTATCTACTCCTAAACCTGTTTTACCACTGGCGTGAATTATTTCTTCTAAGTCGCAACCCAGCAAGTCTACAATTTGATCACTTACTACTTCGGGTTCTGCACTCGGTAAATCAATTTTATTTAAAATGGGAATGATTTCTAAATCGTTTTCTAAAGCCAGGTACAAATTAGAAATGGTTTGTGCTTGTATACCTTGGGCTGCATCAACAATTAATAATGCACCTTCACATGCTGCAATAGAACGAGATACTTCGTATGAAAAATCCACGTGGCCGGGTGTGTCAATTAAGTTTAAAACATAGTCTTGCCCTTCATGTGAGTATTTCATTTGAATGGCGTGACTTTTAATCGTAATTCCTCTTTCGCGCTCAAGGTCCATATCATCTAAAACCTGGTTTTGTAACTGCTTTGCACTCACCGTTTTAGTATATTCCAATAGCCGATCTGCCAGGGTACTTTTACCATGGTCAATATGAGCGATTATACAGAAATTGCGAAAATTTTTCATTCGGCTGCAAAATTAGTCTTTTTAAGTGTTGCTTTAAGCATTACTTAATGCTTTCATGCACAAATATTTGATACGCCAGGTTATTCACAATTAGAGGTTTAAGTCCCTAAAAATCACGAAGTTGCTGTTAATCAAATAATTCCATAACTTGGTATATAAATAATCTGAAATTTTCTGCTTTTAAGGGGCTGTTCATGCAACCATTTCACCCTTTATCTCATCTTTAATAATGCAAGACCTAGTACATATGACCGAAGATAAACTTGTTGAAGCTTGTAAAAGAGGGCAAAGACAAGCTCAAAAGGAGATGTACGAGAGGTTTGCGGGTAAAATGATGGCAGTTTGCCTGAGATATACCAGAAATAGAGAAGAGGCAGAAGACATATTGCAGATTGGTTTTGTAAAGGTCTTCACAAAAATAAATAGCTACAATGGTATTGGTTCTTTAGAAGGATGGGTTAGAAAGGTAATAGTAAATACGGCACTGGAAAGTTTTAGAAAGAAAAATGTGTTGAATGGAGCCAGTGATGTTACAGAGATTAATCAACAAGGGCATGTAAATTGGAACCCGGTGGAAGATGAGATGAATGCGAAAGAGTTGATTAAGATTATTCAAAAATTACCGGATGGATTTAGAACCGTTTTTAATTTATATGCAATAGAGGGATACAGTCACATGGAAATTGCGAAACAACTAAATATTACAGAGGGAACTTCTAAGTCGCAATACTCTAGAGCAAAAGAATGGTTAAGAAAAAAATTGATAAAGGAACACTTAGTGTTTTAAAAATATAAATGAAAGACAACAATAACATAGAAGAGCTAATAAAGCATAAGCTAAGCAATTTTGAGTCTGAAGTTGGTGCGAATGTTTGGGATAAAATTGACAGTCAATTAGACCAAATACAACCAGCTAATAAACCGGGTTCAGGTTCTGAAGCTATTGTGCAATCTGCCGGAACCAATGTAACGGCATGGGTTGCAGGTATTGGTGCTGCTGTTATTGGTGTAGCTACTATAGGTGTTTTGTTCTTTGGTGATGCCAAAGAGACTTCTGAAATTGTTGCCGATACATCAGAAAAGATAGCAGCTCAGACTGATATACAGAATGATGTTGCAATTATTGAAAACCAAACTGAAGTTCTAAATAGCAGTGACAATTTTATTTCAAATGAATCTATAGAGAATAGTATTACCAGTCCTGTTGTTGAAAAAGCAACCATTAATGTGCCAGCCACACCACTTGTTGAAGATGCTAATAGTGAAGAAGAGTTTGATAGAAGTGAAGGTTTAGTTGTTGCTAATGAAGTGGAAAGTCAAGAAAGTGATGTGTCAAACGAAACTAATTCTGGCGCTACTGAAAATGAAATAGAGGAACTGGTTAATGAGTTGGTTGCAAAAGCCTCTGAAGTAACTATTCAGGAAAATTCTGAGAACACTCCGGTGATTACAGAAGAAATAATTGAACAGAAAATAGAGGAACAAGAATCGTTAAATGATCGAACATCCAGCTTAGGTAGAATACCAAATGTGTTTACTCCAAACGCAGATGGAATAAATGACAATTTCATTTTTACAACTGAAAACATTGCTGAACTACGTGTAAATATTTACACAGCGAGAGGCGAATTGATATATGTGATTAGCGGAAATGATGACTGGTACTGGAATGGAGATTTAAAAACCGGACAATCTGCAGTAGAAGGAAATTACTACTATGCTATTTATGCTACAGGATTTGACGGCAAAAAACATCAGAAAAAAGGAACACTTTACTTAACAAGATAAAACAACATTGGAATTTAAATTATATAGCTTAATACCACAGATAAAATTCAATCTAAATTCAATTTGAGAAAATTAATCATTATGAAAAAGCTGTGTGTATTATTTTTTATTGTGTTAAGTGCATTGGTTTTAGCACTTCCACAAAACGCTAGTGCAACCCACTTGGTTGCCGGTAACATTACTTATCAATATGTTAGTCCGGGGGTGTATTTGGTAACCATAACTGTATATAGAGATTGTGAAGGTATTACACCAGGTACTTCTTTTAATTTAAGTTTTAATTCATCTTGTGGAAGTGGTAATATTAACATCCCACAATTAGGAACACAAACGCAAATTCCGGCATCCCCTTGCTTACCACCATCAACTACCTCTTGTAATGGTGGTACAGCCTATGGTGTGGAGGAGTGGGTGTATCAAGGATTGGTAACATTACCTGCAAATTGCAATGATTGGGAATTTTCAATTTCAAGTTGTTGCAGAAATAACCAAATTACCAATATTCAAAGTCCGGGTAGTCAAGGGTTTTATTTGCCTGCTACTTTAAATAGTACAGTTGCACCAACAAACAGTTCTCCTGTATTTAATAATATTCCGGTATCACAGTTTTGTGTTGGTAACCAATTCTTTTATGATCAAGGAGCAACGGACCCTGATGGAGATTCATTAGTGTATTCATTGGTTTGTCCTACAGCTGCTGGAGGGCCAGTTGTTTATAATGCTCCATTGTCTTGTCAGAATCCAGTTACATCGGCACCTCCTGGAGTCCAGATAGACCCACAAACAGGCATCATTACCTTTTTACCTACTGTTCAACAAGTAACGGTACTTGCAGTTCAGGTAGATGAGTATAGAAATGGAACCTTAATTGGATCCATTGTAAGAGACATGCAGATA
>JABDLV010000012.1 GCA_013001815.1 Bacteroidia bacterium | reverse complement strand
GAAGTTTATTCACTGTAGAAGCAAGAAAAAGATATCGTAACTTGCGTGGCGACAGAATAAACTAAAATTTTCTATGGCATTTCTTTACGGAGTTACAGTGAACATCAATCATGATGTACATGATGAATGGATTAAATGGATGAAAGAACAACACATACCGGATGTAATGAAAACCGGCATGTTTACCGAGTACCGCATGTGTCGATTGATTGGTGATGCAGAAAGCGGTGGTGTTACCTACAACATACAATACGTGTGCGATTCTCTGCAACAATACCAACAGTACCAAGATGTTTTTGCCCCTGCACTTCAAGCAGAACACACAGAAAAGTTTACCGATAAGTTTGTTGCTTTCAGAACCATTTTAGAAATTATAGAATAACCATCAAGAAACATTCTAACATACGCGCCAAAAAAGGATTGGGTCAACATTTTTTAAATGACCCTATTGCTGCTTTAAAAATTGTAAACTCCTTAACACTCGATTCGCGCTACAAAAACATTTTAGAAATTGGCCCGGGTACCGGTGTGCTTACCAAGCACCTGGCTGATATGCCAAACCACCCGTTTAAATGCATTGATTTAGATAAGGAATCCATTGATTTTTTGAATCAAGAATACCCTGCTTTGAAAGACAATATTATTTATGGGGATGTTCTGAAAAAAGATGTAACAGATTTCTTTGATGAACCCTTTGCCATCATTGGAAATTTTCCATACAACATTTCATCGCAAATACTTTTTAAAATTTTAGAAAACAAAGAAGTAATCCCGGAAATGGTTGGCATGTTTCAATTAGAAGTTGCAGAGCGTGTTTGTTCTAAAGAAGGTAGTAGAGTATATGGAATACTCTCTGTGCTGCTGCAAGCGTATTACGATATTGAAATGCTGTTTGAAGTTCCTCCAAAATCATTTAATCCGCCACCAAAAGTTACTTCTGCAGTTATCCGAATGATTCGAAATGATGAACGCGAAATAAAAACTGATTTGCCTTTTTTAAAGCAAGTTGTAAAAGCAGGATTTAATCAGCGAAGAAAAAAATTACGCAATGCCTTGTCTGCTTTTCTGGTTGGCAGAAATGAAGCTACCATTCCCTATTTAGATTTGCGAGCCGAAGCTCTTTCCTATCAACAGTTTGATGAGTTGGCCTACAGACTATCTCTTAAAAAAATATAATTTTTGCCCCCTCGAGGGGGTTAGGGGGTGTTTTCTCTTTTGTCTATTCCGTCTCTATATTTTATTTAATTTGCAATCGAAATTGAAGCTTGTTAGGTGAGGTTACTGATTGAAAACAGGCTGCTGCCCAGAAATGTCGAGAGACGCCAACGGGTAAAACAGGCTTTGTCGGCATAAGGCATAGCTTAACGCAGCTTCCTGCAAAAGGATAAGTCTTTCAAAACTAAAACTAAACGAGGAGCTTTGGTGAATTTTATTCGCGATAAGGAGGGAATGTTGAAAGGACATTTCACTTTTGGCTTCCTTATAAACAAGCTTCAACGTATTTTAATTATTATGGAACAGGAATTAGACATCGCTGCTGCTCAGCAATTGTTAGAAGCCAATGACCACCTTGGCTTAGAATCATTGTTTGAGAATTGGCTGCCTGCAGATATTGCGGAGGTAATTCCTGATGCCAATGCAGAACAGCGTGTACTTATTTTTAAAGTACTCGACCGTGACCCTGCATTCCAAACATTTGAATTACTAGATATTCCAACTCAGCAAGAATTATTAGACCAGCTATTACCGAGACAGCTGAAACTAATAATGAATGATATGAGTGCGGATGATAGAACGGAGCTGCTGGAAAACCTGGATTCAGAAACGCTGAACCGAATTCTAACACTGCTGACTTCTAACGAGCGCATTAAAGCGCTTTCTCTTTTAGGTTATCCTGAAGAAAGTATTGGACGTTTGATGACACCCGATTATGTAGCGGTACAAAGTGATTGGACGGTGGGTGATGTATTCAACTACATTCGCAAGTACGGGGAAACCTCTGAAACATTGAACGTTGTCTATGTTGTAAATAACCGGGGGAAATTAATAGATGATATAAAAACGGCAGACATGTTGCTTTCTCCTTTAGATACAAAAATTGAGGAGATTATGGATGACACCTTTGTTGCACTCAATGTAACGGATGATGAGGAAGAAGCCATTCAAATGTTTAAAAAGTATACACGTGTGGCTTTGCCTGTAACCGATGCCAATGATTTGTTATTGGGAATTGTAACCATTGATGACGTATTAGAACTGGCCGAAGAAGAAGATACGGAAGACATCCAAAAAATTGGTGCGGTTGAAGCACTGGAAGAACCCTACATGGATGTAAGCATTGTAAATCTGATTAAAAAACGTGCTCCCTGGTTAGTAGTTTTATTTTTATGCGAATTGTTTGCGGCAAAAGCCATGAGTCAGTTTGATGAGCAAATTGCCAAAGCGGTGGTACTTGCAATTTTTATTCCACTCATTATTTCCAGTGGTGGAAATACCGGCTCACAAGCGGCAACCTTAATTGTTCGTGCACTGGCCATTGGTGAAATAACATTGCTGGATTGGTGGCGCATTATGCGCAAAGAAATATTTTCCGGATTGATTTTAGGAATTATTATTGGTGTATTAGGCTTTGCAACGGTTGCAGCATTCGCCACATTTGCTCCTGCGTATCAAGATAGCTGGGTGTTACTCGCTATGACAGTCAGCATTTCATTATTGGCTGTAGTGCTTTGGGGCACCCTAACCGGTTCTATGTTGCCATTAGTATTAAAACGGTTTGGTGC
>JABDLV010000159.1 GCA_013001815.1 Bacteroidia bacterium | reverse complement strand
CAATAGGCACATTTGACGGGGTGCATAAGGGGCACCAGAAAATTATTAAGCGTTTAACCCAAATAGCTGCCGCCAATAATGGCGAGGTGGTTTTACTCACCTTTTTTCCGCATCCGCGCATGGTTTTGCACCCTGATGACCATGGAATTTCGCTGTTGAATACCCTGGACGAAAAAGTGGATTTGCTGAAGAAATACGGAATTCAGCATTTAATTGTGCATCAATTTACCAAAGAATTTTCTCGCCTTACCTCAACTGAGTTTGTGCGCGATATATTGGTGAATAAACTAAAGGCAAAACATTTGGTCATAGGTTACGACCATCACTTTGGGCGCAACCGCGAAGGCACCATTGAAAACCTGGAGGAGATGGCACCCATACATCATTTTGAATTAGAGCAAATATCAAAGCAAGATATTGACCACATAGCTGTGAGTTCAACAAAAATTAGAAACGCATTGCAAATTGGCGATGTAGCCTTGGCAAATAAATATCTGGGGCATAATTATAGTTTGCGTGGTGAGGTGGTAAAAGGAAACAGCGATGGAAAGAAATTAGGATTTCCAACGGCCAATATTAGAATGAAAGAAACGTTTAAGTTGATACCGGCTAACGGAGTGTATGTTGGTTTTGTAAATGTGAATGGCGAAAATTTAAAGTGTATGATAAATATTGGCAACCGACCAACCTTTGAGCATGCAGATTGGGCTATTGAGGCGCACTTGTTAGATTTTGATGGCGATTTATATGGTAAAAATCTGGAGGTAGAATTTATTACCCGCTTACGTGCCGAGCAAAAATTTGAAAGCCTTGAAGGCCTTAAGACACAGCTAAAAGAAGACAAAATACAAGCGCTAAAACTATTATCTTGATTTTGCGTATAATTTGATAAAATCCCGTAAAAATTGAAATCAGTATTACTCTTTCTGTTTACATTTTCGTTTGTGGCTTGCACCGCGCAAGAACCGCTTACGCAAGATGAAATGAGTTTGATAAAGCGATATACTTCTGTTGCAAGCATTAAACAAAATCCGGAAAACGTAATTATTCTCGACCTGCGTAAATCAAAACTGAAAGAAATTCCTCAAGAAGTTTTTGCTTGTACCAATTTAGAAGAACTGTACTTAAATAAAAACCGTTTAAAGTTTATTCCTGCAGAAATTGGGCAATTAAAAAATTTGAAGAAAGTAGATTTTTCAAATAACAAATTAAAAACACTGCCCGAAGAAATTGGTGACCTCAGTCAATTGACTCACTTATTAATGAACAGAAATTTAATTGAAGAACTTCCTTATTCCATTGGTAAATTAAAAAACCTGGAAGTGATAGAAATGTGGGACAATGAAATCATTGAGTTTCCTGATAGCATTGGTGAGCTTAAAAAATTACAAGTATTTGAGTTACGTAATATCCTTTTCTCAAAAGAAGAGCAAGCATACCTTAAGGCATTATTGCCAAACTGCAAGTTCTACTTTTCTCCTCCTTGTAATTGTTCCAATTAGAAATCAATCGTAATCCTACCTAATACATTCGTTCCCGCCTGCGGAAAATAATATCTATCCGTTACCGGTGCATTGTATGAGAAGTAAGAGAATGCATAGCCGTTTGATTCGTACTCCTCATTAAATACATTGTTTACCAAAGCGCCCAGCTTGATGTTTTCAATTCCTTTGATTTTAATATTGTATTCAATGGAAAAATCAGCAACTGTGTAAGCATCTAAAATGTTTTGTGGGTTAGCAGTATTATCTAAAAATTGTTCGCCAACATATTTGGTTGCAAAATTTAATTTA
The DNA here is from genome assembly GCA_013001815.1 of Bacteroidia bacterium. Taxonomy (GTDB): domain Bacteria; phylum Bacteroidota; class Bacteroidia; order AKYH767-A; family OLB10; genus JABDLV01. Next base: position 23,757 of record JABDLV010000159.1, on the reverse strand, counting down.
AGGTAATTAATAGGAGAGTAGCTAATTGTACCATTGGCAATAATGTTGGGCGAAAAAGAAATAGAACTTCCTGTTGTTGTGCCATTGTTAAACGTTCCACCATTGTCGTAATCAGGAACTAAGTGCTCAAACTTTTTAATGTTGGTATTGCCTAACATAGAAGAAACACGTGCTTCCAGCTTATCTGAAAACTTATAGGCAAACATACTTTCCAATCCTTGTCGGTACGATTCTTTTGCATTTTGTTTAATATTAAACCCATCTCCATTTACTTCACCGGTTAAAACCAGTTGATTGTCATATTGCATGTGAAACAGATTTGCATGAACTGAAAATTTGTTCCAATTGAAATCAGCTCCAAATTCATAATCATAAAGGGTTTCATGTTTTATATTTCCAAGATTATCTGAAATGTCTGCACGAGTGGGTTCTTTATTTGCAACTGCAAAAGATGCATAGAGGTTTCCGTTTTTAAGCTGATGTGTTAAGCCAAGTTTTGGATTAAAAAACTGATACTTAATTGGAGTTTTAATAAAAATCTCAATATCTATTCCATTAAAGGTTAAGTCATGTGAAACATCTCTATACTGCAAATCCACATAAGCAGAAGTTTTGTTGCTAAAATCATAAGTGCTTTTTACAAAGACATTAAAATCTCTTTTGTCTCCAATTTCATCATAATACCGGTGACGTATATTCCCATTGCTTGCAAAACGAGCCCAAATTACTTCTCCGAAATGCTGACCATCATAATTATTCCAAGCGCCACCAAGAATCACATTTAATTTTTTGCTGGCATTGTAATTCAGGGATGCCGTTGCTCCATAAAAATCATTATCCAACCAACGTCTTCTAATGATGTCAGAATTAGTAATAGTATCTGTTCCAACTACTACATTGTCTAAACCATATGCGCTAAGTGATGTAACTGCGAAAAAATCATTCACATCCTGATACTCTTCAAAGTAGCCTTCGCCATGGGTAAAATGTAGTGCACCATTTAAAGTTAGTTTGTCATTTATTTTTTGCGCTACATGAAACTGATAATGATCTTGCTGGTAATTATCAACCTGATTATCGTATGTATAATAATTGTATGTGCGATTGGTATCCAGAATACTTTCAGGTACACCAAACCAACTTTGGTAAGTAATTTCCTTTCCACTAAACACATTTAGTTTGAGTAATGTATTTTTATTTCGGTACGTACCACTTACAAAGAATGATTTCAAATCGGATGTAGCTCGATCTACATAACCATCTGAAGTGATTTTTGATAAACGCCCATCTATGTTCCAGTGCTTGTTGATGATCCCCGAACCAAAACTCACATTATTTTTTATTGTATTAAAGGAGCCAACACTCATTGAAGTATTAGCATAAGCATCTGTAATTGGTGCACCGGTTAAAATATTTACACTTCCTCCAAACGCACCTGCTCCATTGGTGGAGGTCCCAACCCCTCGCTGTATTTGCACGCTTTCCATCGAACTAGAAAAGTCGGGTAGGTTAACCCAAAACACACCACCTGATTCTGAATCGTTTAAAGGGATTCCATTGATGGTAACATTGATTCTCGTGGCATCACTGCCTCGAATTCTAATTCCGGTATATCCGACACCTGCACCCGCATCCGAAGTAGTCACAACAGATGGGGTGTTTTTTAGTAGAATTGGAAAATCTTGTCCGAAGTTATTTTCTTCTATTTCTTCTTTGTTTAGTTCAGTGTAGGTCATGGCAGATTTTTTCGATGCACGGGTACCTATAATAATCACTTCATTTGCAATGAAGTTTTTTGACCTTATATTTAAAATTAAAGCTTTGTTAGATGGAATTGTAACAGGTTTTTTGAGAGTTTCATAACCTATATAGCTTATGATAAGCGTATACCGTCCAGCTTCTAAATCTGAAAACGAAAAGTCACCATTTGCATCTGTAATTGTGGTTCGATAAGTATCTTCTATTTGAATTGTAGCTCCCGGAAGTGCAGTGTAGTCTCCATTTACTGTTCCGTTTAAGTTGTTTTGTGCATTAGCATGCAAGCTCAGTGCGCATAGCGTTATCGCTAATAATTTTTTCATCGAATAAATTTTGTGGAGTGCGTGCTGAGAAAAACAATTCACCAAAATCCTTACGCCAGCATTACCTGGTTCAAGTTTTCGGGTATAATCTCAGCCTGCAAGGCACCCCGTTTTGTTTGATGTAAAGTTAGAAATATTTCTTTAATGCATTAACAGCAGTATCAAAGCGAAATTCATTTCGGCCGTTAACAATTTCGTAAGGAATTTTTAATTTTTTTAATTCGGTTTGATACAACACAAACAGCTCATCCCTGTCATGCGGGTTTTCTCTTAATGGATCATCTTCCCAGTCAATATCAGGTTTGCAAAGCATGTGCAGGTGGTATTGATGTTCTTTTAAATTGTCTAACACCCACTGAGATGTTTTATTGTATTTGTATTCGCTCCAAATTTTAATAGTAAGTAGGGTAGAGTCACAAAACAAAAAGTTATTGGCTGTAGCAAACAATTCATTTTCCAAAGTCATTTGTTTCTTGGCAATGATTTCAAGATCATCAAAGGTGTAATCACGTTTTATTTGCATTAAGTATTCACGTGCAAACTCTGGCACCCACAAAGTATTGTACTGCTCAGCAAGGGTACTGGCTAAAGTGCTTTTTCCACTACTCTCCGGACCAATGATGGCTATGCGTTTTGTATTTTTCTTTGTTTGCTCCATGTGTTTAAGCCAATAATAGCTAAAATAAAATAAGCGGTGTGCAAGGTGCTGTATAAATACAAATCCTTATAAATAAAAATACCAATGTACATGGCGTTGGCAATTAACCACAAATACCAGTTCTCAATCTTTTTACGTGCAATTAAAAATTGAGCAACAAAACATATTGCCGTTGCACCGGCATCTAAATATGGGATATCTGCATCCGTATTTTTTGCAAACAAGGTGCCCATGCCAAAAGCAACCACTATCATAACAACAATTAGTAAAAGCCAATAGTTTAAAGACAGACCTGTGATGGGTAATTTTTTTTTATCTCCTTTTTTAAAAACCCAGGCATACCATCCGTAACTTAAAAGTACCACGTACACTGCCTGTTGTAACGTGTCTGAATACAGTTGCTCTTCATAAAACAAAAAGAAAGAAACAATCACATTCACCAATCCCACAGGAAAACACCAGATGTTTTCTTTAATGGTAAGCCAAATGCCGGCTACACCAAATACAAAACCTATGACTTCGAGGGGATTCATATTAAAATAACAAAGAAAGGGAATAAATTAAATGCTATGAACAGCATCAGAAAGTTCAGAGATAAGGGATGGATTACTCTCTATGGCATTTCCAACCACCACAATGTCAGCACCGGCCTGGCATTTATCTAATGCAGTTTGTGCATCGCGAATGCCACCGCCCACCATTAATGGAACGTTAATTTGGTTGCGCACTGCAGCAATCATATTGGTTGGGATAGAACTGCTTGCTCCTGAACCTGCATCCATAAAAATTAGTTTTAAACCCAGCATTTCACCGGCTAGCGCAGTGCAAGCTGCAATATCAGGTTTGTTGTTTGGGATAGGTGCTGTTCCACTCATATAAATAGCAGTAGTTGTACTTCCACCATCAATAAGCATATAACCTGTTGGTATTGCCGGCAATTTTTTCGCTTTTATGTGTGGTGCCCCTACAACATGCTGCCCAATTAATAAATCAGGGTTACGCCCGCTTATTAATGACAAAAATAAAATGGCATCTGCCTGTGCATCTATTTGCATAGAATGCCCGGGGAAAATAACCACAGGTATATTGCAGTTTTCTTTTACGGCTTTAATGCACTCATGCATGTTGCCATTGGTAATTAGACTTCCACCTACAAATAAATAATCAACTTTGGCTTCAATAGCAGTGCTTATGGTTTTTTCCAAGTGCACTTCACTCACCTTGTCAGGGTCTAAGAGTACTGCAAGAGATTTTTTATTTTGATGAAATCGTTCATTCATCAAATTTAAAACCTGTTTGTTCTGTATTATGGAATTGGCTTCGTTCATTTTTAATTGGTGTCCATGCCGTACACCAGCATGAACTCTTGCAAATGTTCATAAAATAAACAGTAGTAGCAAATGTCGTTTTGCTTGATGTGTTTTACTTTTAGTTTGCCTTTTTCTTCGTATTCAAAATCTTCACATAAAATTTCTTCCTTAAAAATAACGCCCTTGCGCCCTTCAATTTTGTAAACGGTTTCTTTCGCTCCCCATATAACCGGTAAATAGTTTTGTTCATGCCTTAGGCTTATTTTTTTCTCATCCCCACTCAAGAACTTGTGTTTTACTCTATCAATTTTATCAAAGTAGGCCTCAATGTCTATGCCCACAGCTTTGTGACTGTGTTTTATTACTGCAGAATAAAATCCTGAGTGGCTAACGCTTATATGGTACGGGGCCTTTTTAAGCACAGGTTTGCCATGTTCGGAGTATGCAATTTCAGGCGGAAACTTCCCTTCAAGCATATCCATGAGCATAATTCTTACCGAAAGCCATTCTCTTTTTCGTCTTGAATGCGTAATTTTGTCGGGAACAGAAAGCGGATATCCTTTTGATTCAGATAATTGTAGCAACTCGTTTTCACTTTCTGTAATGTGCCAGATGGCCAACTCACAATGCTGGTTAATTTTTTTATGTAGATGAATTGGCAAATCGCTTCAAATATATTGATTCTAAAGAGCAAACAAATTTTACTTTTACACGTTATTATGGTAAATTTGTATATAATTCTAAAAAAAAATGAAAACACAAACAGAACAATACGTGAAATACAAAGTTAAAGACATTAATTTGGCAGAATGGGGCAGAAAGGAAATTAAATTGGCCGAAGCAGAGATGCCGGGGCTGATGTCCATTCGTGAGGAGTTTGGAGCTCAAAAGCCATTAAAAGGGGCCCGCATAGCAGGTTGCCTTCACATGACCATTCAAACTGCAGTTTTAATAGAAACGTTGGTTGAATTAGGTGCAGATGTTACCTGGTCATCATGCAACATTTTTTCTACGCAAGACCAAGCTGCTGCTGCTATTGCCGCTGCAGGTATTCCGGTTTATGCCTGGAAAGGCATGACGGAAGAAGAATATGAGTGGTGCATTGAGCAAACATTATTCTTTGGTGAAGACAAAAAACCATTAAACATGATTTTGGATGATGGTGGTGATTTAACCAATGTTGTTTTAGACAAGTACCCTGAACTGATTAATGAGTTGAAAGGTATTTCTGAAGAAACAACAACCGGTGTATTGCGTTTGTATGAACGTCAGAAAAATGGAACTCTTCCTGTTCCTGCAATAAACGTAAACGATTCTGTTACTAAATCTAAATTTGATAACAAATACGGTTGTAGAGAAAGTGCAGTGGATGCAATTAGAAGAGCAACAGATGTAATGTTAGCCGGTAAAGTTGCAGTGGTTGCAGGTTACGGAGATGTAGGTAAAGGAACTGCGCAAAGTTTAAGCGGTGCAGGTGCTCGTGTTATAGTAACTGAGATTGACCCAATTTGTGCATTGCAAGCTGCAATGGACGGGTTTATGGTGAAGAAATTAGAAAACGTTGCCGGTGATGTTGATATTGTAATTACTACTACCGGTAATAAAGACATTGTTACTGAAAGCGTTTTCAGAAAGTTAAAAGACAAAGCTATTGTTTGTAACATTGGACACTTTGATAATGAAATTGACATGGCTTGGTTAAACGGTGCGTATGGGAATACAAAAGACACCATTAAGCCTCAGGTTGATAAATACTCGGTTGATGGAAAAGACATCATCATTTTAGCAGAAGGACGTTTAGTAAACTTAGGTTGTGCTACAGGTCACCCATCTTTTGTGATGAGTAATTCATTTAGTAACCAAACATTAGCGCAAATTGAGTTATGGAATAATGCATCTAGTTATGAAAACAAGGTGTACACACTTCCGAAAAACTTAGATGAGAAAGTTGCTCGTTTGCACTTAGAAAAAATTGGTGTTGAGTTAGAAGTACTAACTCCAGAACAAGCGAAGTACATTAATGTACCGGTTGATGGTCCGTATAAGTCGGATGCATACAGGTACTAATACTTGATAAGATTAATTAAGCAAAAGCCTCTGTAGAAATACAGGGGCTTTTTTAGTTTGTAATTCGTAGTGCTGCCCCGTCAAAAAATGTTTGATACCGCTTAAGGGAAACAGTTGCAGGACCGTTAATTACAAAACCTTCGGTAAGTTCAAAAACAGAACCACAGCAATTATCAATTGCACTCAAGCCGGATGATTCTACATCAACAGTTGCACAGGCTTCTGCAGGGTCAAAGGTGCAATTGCGGTCATAAGCTCTAAATTCATCAATCGTTTTACGATAAACGATAATGCCACGCACTCCTTCATTATTCAAATAAATCCAACCACCAACAGCATTTAGTTGATTGTAGGTTGGCTGGGTTATGAAAATGGTTCGGTCAACAAACACATTTGGAATGATGTCATTGTTTTTTTCGCAGGCACTAATACTAGCTAGGCAAAATGTGCAAATAGATAAAACGCTGATTTTAAGAGCTTTGTACATTGTAAATTCAAATGAAGTTGGCTTTATTTTTGATCCAATTAGGGTAAAATTACGCTATTTATTTAATCTATTATTTTAAGTAAATTTGAGTTTCCAATAAAAAATCCTGTAAAAATGAAAAATACATTATTGACCCTATTGGCATTGCTTATGTTTAGTGGTGCAGCTCTTTCTCAAAACGCTAAAATTTCTAAAACATTGGATGAAAAAGGACCAAATGGTGGAGAGGTACAAGTGTATGATGAAAAGTATTCTATTGAAATGAAACGTAATGCCGGTACAATAGAACTATACGTATCTGATGAGCAAAAGAACGCGCTAACAGCAGAAAATAGTTTGTCTGGTGCAGTTGTGGTAAATTATAACGACAAAACAGAAGAGAATTTTGTTATTGAGTCGGGATTAGACTTATCTAATTTGCAAATAGATGCCAATAAAGAAATTTACATGGTGATGTTATATGCTATGCATAATGGAGAAACGTTTGAGGCCAGATACTATTTAAAAGAAGGCCAAATGTGGAAGGATTATGACAAAAGAATGGAAGAGCATAAAAAGAGAGAAATGAAAGACGTTGAGTAATATCAATTGTTAAAAATATATGGAACCCTTATGCCAATTGGTGTAAGGGTTTTTTTATGTTTCACGCATAATAAAAGACACTAATTTTACATTTAAATAGAATGCTTCGTAAACTCAAATATTTTCTGATTGTAGGTTTTATAACCATGCCCTTACTGGCAGCGCCTTATAGTGGTGAAGCTCAAGGAAGACGTGCAACCAAAACACAAAAAGCGGCAGACAAAAAGAAGGTAAAGAAAGAGAAGAAGTATCAAAAAAGTGTGAAGAAAGGGAAGAAGCAGCACATGAAATTGCAAGACAAAAAAGTGCGTAAACGCATGAAACGGAATGCGCGCAAAAACAATAAGAATAATAAACGAAGAAATAAATCGAGTAAGCGGAGTATTTTTAAGCGGAGTTAATTTAAGCGTATTCTCTTAAATCAACAGGTACTACTTTTGTAACTCCCATTTCTGCCATTGTAATTCCATACATAATATCAGTTGCACTCATCGTACGTTTGTTATGAGTAATAACAATGAACTGAGATCCTTTAGAGAATTCTTTTATGATCTTGTTGAACTTGTCAATATTGGCATCATCTAACGGTGCATCAACCTCATCAAAAATACAGAACGGTGCAGGTTTTAATAAGTAGATACCAAACAACAATGCTGTAGCCGTAAGTGTTTTCTCACCACCCGAAAGCTGGTGTATAGAAAGTGGTTTTTTTCCTTTTGGCTGAGCAATAATGTGTATGTCAGACTCTAATGGATTTTCAATATTGGTTAATACCAAGTCGGCATTGTCTTCTTCAGAAAACAATGTTCTAAATACATTGGTAAAGTTTTCTTTTACTTGATGGAATGCTTCTAAGAACTTCACTCTGGCAGACTCTTCAATTTCTGCAATGGTTTGCAGTAAAGACTCTTTTGCTTTTTCTAAATCCTCTTGCTCTTTTACAATAAAATCATGTCGTTCTTTTAATTCTTCAAACGACTCAAGTGCCATAGGGTTAATTGCTCCAAAGTTTTCTAAGCGATGTCTTTGTTTTTCAACTTTCTCATGCAATTCTTCTTCAACATACTGCTCATCGGGAGTTTCTTCCAGTAGATCATTAATGTCTAAATTAAACTCAATGTTTAGTCTTTCTTTTAATGAGCTCAGTTCTAATTTTAAGTCATTAATACCTTGATGTGCTTCTTGTAAAACAGCATCTGTATTTTCTTTGTTCTTTCTGAACTGATTTATCTTTTCTTGTTTTTCTTCAATAACACCCTTAACGGTATAGTAAGCTTCTTCGTTTTCTTGAAGTTTTGTTGCGAACTCTTCTTTGCCAACTAAAAGTGATTGCAATCCATCATCAGAACCTTTTAATGTTTCAATCAATTCATTCACCTGAGTATCGGTGTATTCCAATTCACTTTTTCTGTCTTCTATTGCCTTGTTAAGGTTGTCAACTTGATTTTGATTGTATTCCGCATCTCTATCAAGTGTTTGAATTTTATTCTTTTGTTGAATTACAGAAATGTTATGCTCGTTAAAGTCACTGCTTTTAGTGTTCAACTCTTCTCCTGCACTATTCACTTCATCTTGCTTGCTTTTTTGCTCTTCTAAAAGCGATTCATAATTTGAATGCAGGTCAGTCAGTTGTGCATTGTTAACATCCGTAGATTCCGGATTAAACGATGTTATATTTTTTAACTCATCTTCTAATCTGCCAATGTTGACTTTATGATTCTCAACACCGTTTTGTAAAAAGTCCTTATTACTTATTAATGAGTTTAATTGAGTGCCAAATTCTGAAAGTTTTATTTCAGATTTTTTAATTTGATTGTTGCTTTCTTCTAAAGTTAGTCTGTCTGCAGCAATGCTATTTTCTATCTTCTCAATTTCACCATCTAGTTCTTTAATGCTGGCATTTAGTTTGTCTATTTTTTTAGAAAGGCTCTCTAAATTTTTAACGTTACCCGTTCTTTTTCCATCAAACAGTCCTACTGAACCACCGGCAATTTTATGTTTCTGCTTAATGAAGTTTCCGTTTTTAGAAAGTAAAACGAAGCTTTCATCATCTTTTACATTAATGCTTCTAAATACGGTGTCATCTGAAATGTATACATGACCCAGTAAATACTCTAGCAGATTGGTGTACTTAGAATCAAATTCAATTTTATCAATTGCTCTAACGCTACCGCTCGGTGCAGTTATATTTCCATCATTCTTATTCGAAAATGATTCAAGAGCAAAGAAGTTTGCTCTTCCTTTTGCAGAGTTTTTTAAAGATTCAATTCCCGACCATGCATCATCAAAGGTGTCAACCACAAAATAATTTAAGAAGGGCTCCAGGTAATTCTCAATAGCAAGTTTATAATTCTCATCACATGAAATTAATTCTGCCAATAACGGAGTGTGATGGAATTTATCATCATTCTTTTTTAAGTACTTAATAGAGTCTGGGAAACCATCCATGCGTTCTAGCAAGTTTTTGGTTAAATCATACTCATTTGTTTTGGCATCAACACTTCTGGTTAATTTGCCTAATTCATTCTTCTTCTCTGTAAGTACTTCTTCGTTTTCTTGTATGTGTTGCTTCGCTTCATCACGCTGCTTCACTAAATCATTAAGATCAGTTTCTTGTTGATCTTTTTGCGGATTTAATTCTGAAATTTCATTTTCAATTCGCGTAATTTCAGCAAGGTTGCTGTTGTAGTGCTCATGCACTCTTTGCGATTCTTCAACTATAGATTTGTGTCTGCTCGCTTCAACTGCAATTCCTTTTTCTATTTGATTAATATCATGCTTGGTGCTTAATATTTTTTCATTCAATTCTTGCAATTGCTGTTGCTTATTTTCAAATAACTGCTTATGCTCATCAGCCTCAAGCTTTAAATCGCTAAGTGTGTTTTCTTGTTCGCTTAACTGGTTTTGTGCTTCTTCTTTTTCTGATGATAACGAATTTATTTTTTCAGTTAACTCTTCAATGCGTTTGGTGTCGTGTGTTTGAGAAGTGCTAAGGTGTTCTTTCTTGTCAACTAAAAAGGAAAGTTTTTCGTTTCCGCTTTTCTTTTCATTTTCAAAAGCAGCAATCTCAATCATTTTTTCATTCATCAACTTTTGACTTTCAGCAAGTAATCGTTCTTTTTCAATTACTTCTGTTTTTTGTTGTTGAATTTCTGCTTCCAGCTTATCTATTTCGCTTGTAAGTTTTATTTTTTCGTCTTGCTGTTTTGTCTCTAGTTCTTGCAGCTCGTCATTCTTTACTTTAAACGATTGCAATTGGTAAACTGCTCTTGCTCTACTTAAAACTTTGTATTCTTCTTTTAAACGATAATACCTGTCTGTTTTCTTTGCTTGATTTTCTAATGTCTTTAATGTCTTAATAATTTCAGTCATTAAATCCGCAACACGTTTTAAATCTTTGTCGGTATCATCAAGTTTAGAAAGCGTTTGTTTCTTACGAAGTTTATATTTTGAAATTCCTGCAGCTTCTTCTAATAGATTCATTACAGAGCTTCCGCGATCACTTAAAATGTCATCAACCATTTTCAGCTCAATAATGGCATAAGAGTCAGGTCCTATACCGGTATCTAAAAACATATTTACAATGTCTTTCAATCGGCACGTTACACCGTTAATAGCATATTCGCTATTTCCATTTCTAAATAATCTACGGCTTATAGCAACAGTAGAAAATTCAGTTGGCAATAAGTTTTTAGTGTTCTCAAAAGTTAAGGTTACTTCAGCAGAGTTACCGGGCTTACGGTTTTTGGTTCCGTTAAAAATGATGTTCTCCATTTTTTCAGAGCGCAGCATTCTTGTTTTTTGTTCTCCCAATACCCAACGTATGGCATCAACAACATTAGATTTTCCAGAACCGTTCGGGCCAACAATGGCTGTTACACCTTGGTCAAAATGAATGGTTACTTTATCACCAAAACTTTTAAATCCTTTTATATCTAACGACTTTAACTTCATAAAATATTATTGATAGGGGCCTTATTGAAAATACAGCTGCAAAAGTAGAGAATTTATACAGATTTATTCACAGAAGTTATCAACGAAAATGCAGCTTTTGGCGAAATTTTCTGAACTAAAAACTTGCTTTCATCTTAATTATTACTTTTGAATTATGGGAGTTGAAGAAATTATTACGTTTCTGGTTTTTGTGTTCTATATAGTGCGAACTATTATGGCGCAAAAAAATAAGGCTGAAAAACAGCGAAAAAGAGGGGAAAGTACTCAGCCAATCGGGGAGTCTAATCCGGAGCCGGTAGAACCCAGAAGACGGCCCAGAGATGTTTTTGAAAGTGAAAATCCTGAAATTGACATATTAGAAGAGCTTTTTGGTAAAAAAGAGGAAAAAGTGGCCCCATCCAGTCCAAAAGCCCAGCCCATTATTGCTGAACAAGTTAAATCACTGAAAGACATTGAGTTAACAGAGCAGAGAATGGCTGATAAGATGAAGCTTGATTATGAAAAAGACATGGAAGAATTTAGGCTTCAAATAGCTAAAAGCTTTGCTCGCAAGCAAATACATAATAAGCGCAGAAGAGGCAAATACGCTAATAGATATATAAAGGAATTCGATTTGAAGAAGGCCGTGATTTACAGTGAAATCCTTAAGCGTCCATACGAATAAAATGATATTTGTTTGACACAAGTGCATTCCACTTTGTCATTTCACAGTAAAAATTAGTTTTGTGCTTGGTATTTATATTTATTTATACATACATTAGCGCTATCACAGATTTTTATTAACCTAATCTTAACATAAACTTTAGAATATGCTACGGAAAATTTACCTGACAATCGTATGTTCTTTTTTAGTGGTTGGCGGTGCAGCTTTTGCACAGTCTGGTACTATTAAAGGAAAAATTACAGACGCTAAAACCGGTGAGCCAGTACCTTTTGCAAACGTTGTTGCAGAAAAAAATGGAACACAAGCCGGTGGTGCGCAGACAGATTTTGATGGAAACTACACCATCAAACCATTAACACCCGGTGAGTACACGGTGCGGGCTTCGTTTGTAGGAATGCAAGCCGCACAAGTGAACAAAGTAATTGTATCTGTTGACAAAATCACTTATCAGGATATTAAATTGGCGAGTGGTAATGTGTCACTTGATGAGATTGTAATTACAGACTATGCCATTCCTTTAATTGAAAAGGGTAGTGCATCAGTTCAAACAACAGTTACTTCAGAAGAAATTGAAGCTGCTCCTGTTCGTAATGTTACTTCTTTAGTTTCTACAGCTGCTGGTGTTTATCAGGCAGATGAAGGAGATGAAGTAAATGTTAGAGGTGGTAGAACAAACTCTACTGATTATTACATTGATGGAATTAAAGTAAGAGGTTCTAAAAACTTACCTCAATCTTCTATTGAACAGATAACCACAATTACCGGTGGTATTCCTGCAAGTTATGGTGATGCAACTTCCGGTATCATTAGTATTACTACAAAAGGACCATCTCAAGAATTTTTTGGAGGAGTTGAATTTGTTACTTCTGAGTTGTTCGATAACTATGGTTACAATCTTGGTAGTTTAACATTGTCAGGTCCTATTAGTACTAAAAAAACAGATAAAGGAACAAATACAATATTAGGTTATTTCCTTTCTGCTGAGTACCAAAACGAAGACGAGCCAGATGCTCCTGCAATTGATCAATATGTAGTAAAAAGCAGTGTGCTTGACCAGCTTGAAGATGAGCCTTTACGTAATAATCCATTAGGTTTTGGTACACTTGAAAATGCTGAGTTCTTAACTTTTGATGATTTAGAAAAAACAGATGTTAGACTAAATGTTGGAAGAGAAAATATTCGTTTTAGTGGTAAGTTAGACTTTGCTCCAGTAGAAAATATAAACTTTACCTTAGGTGGTTCATTAGATAGAGAAGATGCGCATAACTATACTAGATCTTATGCAATGCTGAACTCTCAAAATAACTTGCAGCAAATTGATACAGATTGGAGAGTTTTTGGAAAATTCACTCAAAAATTTGGAGCCGGTGAAGCAAGTGAAGATGGTGGAGGACAAAAATTAAAAAATGCATTCTACTCTATACAATTTGATTACTCTAAATCTCAAAGAATAGAGCAAGATGATTCACATGAGGATAGAATTTTTGACTATGGAAGCATTGGTACATTTACACAATACCGTACTGCAGTGTATGCTCCAATTATTGACAACTACGGTTATTTAATTGGACAACAATTAGCAGGTTTTGCAGATTCTGCATATACATTTACTGAATCTAACGCTAACCTAACTACCCAAAACTTTACCTCTCAATATTATGCATTGCAAGGTGATGATGAGCCGGTGAATGCAGTTCAGGTGAGTGGTAATGGTGGCATATTAAATGGTCAACGTCCATCTCCTGTTTATGCGATGTGGTACAACACAGGTCGTCAGCAAAACTTGTATAGAGAAACAGACAATGACCAATACCGTTTAACGGCAATGGGTTCGGCTGATATTAAGAACCATGCAATTCAAATTGGTTTTGAATATGAGCAAAGAAAAGATAGAAGATATGGAATTGCTCCAATTGGTTTATATGGTTTAATGCGTTTGTTAGCTAACCAAAACAATGGTAACAATTCAAATACATTTGATTTAACTCAAGCCGATACAACATTCTTGCCAAATGGTACATTCCAAATTGACTACCCATTATTATATACGTCAGATGGAACTCCTGGTTTTTATGAAAACTTTAGAGACCAAGTGGGTGTAGCTTACAATGAGTATTTAGATTCTGATTCTTATGACAGAAGTTTATATTCACTAGACTTGTTTACTCCGGATGAGTTATTGAACGATGGTAATGCATATGTTGCTTATTACGGTTATGATGCATACGGAAACAAATCTGATGCGAATCCTTCTTTACAAGACTTCTTTACAAAGAAAGATGCGAACGGAAACTTAACCAGAGAAATTGCAGCGTTTGAGCCAATTTACATGGCCGGTTATATTCAGGATCAATTTGCATTCAACGATTTAATATTTAACGTTGGTGTACGTATTGACCGTTTTGATGCAAACCAATCCGTTTTAAAAGATCCATATTCATTGTATGCAACAACAACAGCAGGTGAATTAACAATTACAGATAGACCTGCTAATATTGGAGATGGTTATGTTGTTTATGTTTCTGACATCAACAATCCTTCAGCGACTAATATAATTGGTTATCGCGATGGAGATATTTGGTATGATGCTTCCGGTAATGTATTGTCTGACCCAATTCAATTGGCACAATCAACTACAAACGGAACAATTGCACCTTACTTAGTAAATCCTGATGATGATATATTGAGTGATGATTTTGTTGCTGCAAATAGCTTTGAAGATTATACTCCTGAAGTAATTGTAAATCCACGTATTGCTTTTTCATTCCCAATATCTGATGAAGCAGTATTCTTTGCTCACTATGATAAGCTATCGCAAAGACCTCCTAGCCGTTTACGATTCCGTCCATTAGACTACTTATACCTAACTGACGGTGGTATTAAGCAGAACCCGAACTTACAACCAGAAAGAACTACAGAATACGAATTAGGATTTAAACAAACATTATCTAAAAGTTCTGCATTCTCTATCTCAGCTTTCTATCGTGAACTAAGAGATATGATTCAGGTTACTCAAGTGCAGTATGCACATCCTGGTGACTATGTTACTTATGATAATATTGACTATGGTACTGTTAAAGGTTTAGCATTTAGCTATGACTTGAGAAGAACTCAAAACGTTCGTTTAACTGCTAACTACACATTGCAGTTTGCAGACGGAACAGGTTCTGGTGACCAAGGTGGTTTAGAATTAGTAAACACAGGTCAGCCTAACTTACGTACACTTACTCCACTTGACTTTGACCAGCGTCATACAATTGTTACTTCTATTGACTACCGTTATGAAGATGGATCTGCTTACAATGGCCCAATGTGGTTTGGTAAGCAGTTCTTTGCAAATACCGGTTTAAACATTGTATTAAGAGCAGGTTCTGGTACACCGTACAGTGCACAAAGTAATGTTACTACAGAAGCAAATGATATAGGTCTTCAAACAATTGGAACTACTAACTTAAAAGGTAACATCAACGGTTCTCGTTTGCCTTGGCAGTATAGAGTTGATGCTAGATTAGACAGAGACTTTAACATAAGCGGTGCTAAATCTGAAGACAAAAAAGATTTGATACTTAATGTATATATACAAGTACAAAACTTATTAGATGCTGATAACATATTAGATGTTTACCGTTTTACCGGTAATGCAGATGATGATGGTTATTTAGCTTCTGCTGAAGGACAATCTTTCATTCCTTCTCAAACAAATCCGGATTCATTTATTGACCTATATAGAGCAAAATTATTGGATCCAGATCACTACGCAATTCCTAGATTAATGCGTTTAGGTGTTCAATTAAACTTCTAATCTTAATAATAAAACAGCAAAACATTTTTAAAATGAAAATATATTTAAATAAAATTACCGTAAGTCTTGCAGCGATACTCCTTTTTGGTGGTACTGCAATGGCAAAAGAAAATGTTGGTGTAAACAAAATATCTTCCAACAGTAGCGTTCAAAGAGTTGCTGCAGATTGTGACCCATCTGAGGCTCAAACTGACCTTGCAATTAACAACGTTCGTTTTAGAGTATTAACCGGTGGTGATATGTGGTGGGATGCCGCATCTAACCCAATTTATGAGATACCTAAAGTTACACAGCCTAACGAGGTAAGAAGACATTCCATTTTTGCGGGTGCACTTTGGATTGGTGGTATTGATGGTTTAGGTAACTTAAAAGTTGCTGCACAAACCTACCGTCAAACCGGTGATGACTTTTGGCCTGGAGCTTTAGATGTGACAACTTCTGAAATTGCTCCAGAAAGATGTAATTTCTATGACCGTCACTGGGTAATGAATAAAAGTGATGTAGTTGACTTGGTAGACAATGGAAATACAACTGTTAATGACATTTTAACTTATCCTGGTAATGGTGACGCTGCATATAACGAGGATTTATTATTGGCTCCATTCTTTGATGCAAATGCTGATGGAAATTATGTCGTAGCTGATGGTGACTATCCTTACTTTAATTTAAGTGGTGAGTTTCCTGGTAATGAGTGTAATGATTTCTTGTTTGGTGATGCTTCACTTTGGTGGGTGTTCAACGACAAAGGAAATATTCATACAGAAACAAATGGTCAACAAATTGGTTTAGAAATTCGTTCGCAAGCGTTTGCTTTCGCTACAAATGATGAAATCAATAACATGTCATTTTATAAATACCAAATTGTTAACCGTTCAAACGTTGATTTACAAGACACATACTTTGGGCAGTGGGTTGACCCGGATTTAGGAAATGCTGTAGATGACTTTGTTGGTTGTGATGTACCGCGTGGTTTAGGTTTTTGCTATAATGGAGATGCTGATGATGATGGTCCTGGTGGATATGGTCCTAACCCTCCTGCTGTTGGGGTAGACTTTTTCCAAGGCCCTTTAGCTGACCCGAACGATGGAATTGATAATGATAGAGATGGAGTAATTGATGAAGTGGGTGAGCAAATTATCATGTCTAAGTTTGTATACTATAATAATGTAAATGCAGCTCCGAATGGTAACCCTGATGGTGCTGATCATTTTTATAACTACTTAAATGGTATTTGGGGTGACGGACAACCAATTACATATGGTGGTGACGGTAGAGATGCTACTGCTCCTGTATGTAACTTTATGTTCCCGGATGATACTGACCCAGACTTTGCAACGCCATGGAATGAAGTAACAGCAGGTAACGTTCCTGCAGATAGACGTTTCTTACAATCTGCCGGTCCATTTACATTGCAGCCTGGTGCCGTTAATTACATTACTGTTGGTGTAGTTTGGTCAAGAGCAACCTCAGGTGGTGCATCTGCTTCTATTAACTTAATGAAATTAGCTGATGATAAAGCACAATCATTATTTGATAACTGCTTTAAAGTATTGGATGGACCTGATGCACCAGATATGGCAATCAGAGAAATGAATAAGGAATTAATAATAACGCTGGAAAATACAAACACACCAAAAGTAGAATTGTATGCTGAGTTAGACCCAACTATTTCTGCTGCGGTTCAACCGGATTCAGCAAAAAGAAGATATTACTTCCAAGGATATCAAATTTACCAATTGAAAGATGCTAGTGTTACAACTGCAGATATAGGTAATGTAGACCAGATTCGATTAATAGCCCAAGTGGATATCAAAGATTCTTTAACACAAATAATTAATTATAGTTATGATGCTAACCTTGCTGCATACGTTCCTTCAGAAATGGTAAATGGAGAAAACTTAGGTATTAAGCATAGTTATAAAATTACTCAAGATGCATTTGCTTCTGGAGATCCTACTTTAGTAAATCACAGAACATATTACTTTACTGTTATTTCTTATGCTCATAATAACTTTGCTGATTTTGATCCAAGCTTACCGTTTGATGCGAACAATACACAGGCAAAACAATATTTAGCAGGTAGAAATAATATTAAAACATATTCTGGTATTCCTCACAATCCTGCTGCTGAAATAAGTGGTACTATCATTAATGGTAACTATGGAGATGGTCCAAAAATTACCAGAATTGAAGGACAAGGTAATGGTGGAATCAATTTAGATTTAACTGCAGAATCTGTAAATGAGATTTTAACGAATCCATCGCATATGTCATTAAACCCGACTTATGAGCAGTCTGCTGGTCCTGCTAATGTAAAAGTGATTGACCCAATTGGAGTTGCTGCTGGGATGTATGAATTGAGATTGAATGGAACAGATGCTACTTCTACTTGGAAGTTAAGTAATCTTACCACTGCTGTTTCTGTTGATTCTGAAAGAGATCTTGGTACTCCATATGAACAGATTATTCCTGATTGGGGATTAAGTGCTGAAGTTTCAATTGTAGACGCAGTTGGTACAGCAGGTGCAATAAACTTTGGCGGAGGAATTTTAGATAACACACTTGAATATACATCAGGTTCTGCCACTTGGTTAGCGGGTGTTGTTGATAATGATGCAGGTGGACATCAAAACTGGATTTTAGCCGGTGGTGATGGTACAGATGTTACTCCGGATGAAGAATGGGAAGGTTTAATTGGTGGAACTTGGGCTCCATACAAAACTGCATCTAAAGATAGTTTTGGTCCTAAGTGGAGAAGTGTTGCTGAAGCACAATTGAAATTTGAATTTGTAAACAGTGTTGATATTGTTTTCACATCTGATAAATCTTTATGGACACGTTCTCCCGTTATTGAAATGGGCTTTGTTCCAGGATTTAACCAAGGTGGTGCAGATAAAGGTGACTTAAGAGATAGCCAGCCATCTATTGATAAAAATGGTTTGGTAGCCGGTGATGCCGGTTATAACGCAGCTGAAGGTGACTTAACCAATACAATGGGTATGGGTTGGTTCCCAGGTTATGCAATTAACGTAGAAACAGGTGAAAGATTGAATATCGCTTATGGTGAAAATTCTAGCACTACTGCATACAGAGGAAGAGATATGAAATGGAATCCTACTTCTGACATACTTCCTCCGGGTGGTTCAGGTGATCCTGCATTTGGTGGAGGACATTACATATTTGTTTTTGATCACAATGGAAATAGACCTACAAAAGACATTCCTCGTTATGATGAAGGACAACAAATTGTAGATTTATTAACTGCAGGATTAGTTTCATCGAAACGTGATGTTTGGAAAGATTGCATATGGACATCTATGCCAACATTAACTCCGGGTCAAGAATTATTGGATAATGAAATGGTACCGCCATCTGATATCAAAATCAGATTAAGAGTGAAGAAAAATTATGAGTCTTTTATTACAAGAGAGGCTATACTAACAGCAAACGATCCGGTTGCGGTTGGTACTGCTTATTATGTAAGTGAGGGTTCTGTTGACCATGCAGGTACAACATATAACCTAGGCGATGTATTTACTGCTACTGTTACGACTATTTCTGGTACAGGTTCAGTTGTTTCTCCTCCTCCTGTAAATGATTTCTTACCATTATATCAATTTGAGAATAATGAAATTGAGGCTACAACCGGAGATATAGAAGCAGCTAAATCAGCTTTAGATTTAATTAAGGTTGTTCCTAATCCATATTATGCATTCTCTGGGTATGAGAAGAGTTCATTAGATAACAGAGTTAAGATTACAAACTTACCTTCAAGTTGTACGATTAACATTTATAATGTAAACGGAACATTGGTAAGAAAACTAAAAAGAGCATTAGACAGTGATAACCAAACTGCTGGTGGTGTTGCAGGTGACAATCAAGACACAACTGTAGACTGGGATTTGAAAAACGAAAGTAATATACCAGTTGGTAGCGGTATTTATATAATACATATTGATGCCGGAGCAATTGGGCAGAAAACCGTTAAATGGTTTGGCGTAATGAGACCTATTGACTTAGTTAACTTTTAATCTTGAACTGATTTTAAAATCTAGAAACAAAATTGATTATGAAAAACTTTAATATAAAATCGTTAATCGCTTTCGGCATTGCACTTGCAATTACCTCAATTGCATACGCAGGTAATGAAGATAGAACCGGGCAAGCTGGAGCAAGTGAATTGTTAATTAATCCTTGGGCAAAAAGTTCTGGTTGGGGTGGTGTAAACACATCCTCAGCTCATGGAATTGATGCTATGTTTTTAAACATTGCAGGATTGTCATTTATTGATAAGACCGATATTTCTTTTACCCACACACAATGGTTAAAAGGAAGTGATATTAATATTAATAGTGTAGGTATTGGTGTAAAAGCCGGTGAAAGCGGAGCATTTGGTATTAGTGTTATGTCTTTTGACTTTGGTGAAGTAGACATTACTACTGTTGACATACCTGAAGGTGGTATTGGAACATTTCAGCCACAATACATTAATATTGGCATTGGTTATGCAAAAGAATTCTCTAATAGTATTCATGGTGGTTTAGCAATTAAAATCATCTCTGAATCTATAGCGGATGTTAGTGCACAAGGTGTTGCATTTGATGCAGGTATTCAGTATGTAACCGGGTTTAATGAAGATAAAGATGATTTAAGCTTTGGTATTGCATTAAAAAATGTTGGTTCTCCAATGCGTTTTGAAGGTGATGGTTTAGCGGTAAGAGGTAATGCACCACTTACAGGAACTGTAATTGCATTTGAGCAACGTTCGGATAATTTTGAGTTACCATCATTAATTAATATCGGTGCAAATTATCGTTGGGATCCTGCAGCTGACCATGAAATTCAATTTGCAGGTAACTTCCAATCAAATTCATTTACACAAGATATTATTGGAGCAGGTCTTCAGTATGGATTTAAAGAAAGATTCTATGTTCGTGGAGCATATAGCTTTGAAGAAAACATATCTGATGATGAACTAAGATTAACTGCCTTAACCGGTTTAAGTGGAGGATTTTCGATTAACCTTCCATTGGGTAAATCAGGCAAAACATTTGGAATAGACTATTCTTACCGTTCATCAGATCCATTTGATGGAACGCACAGCTTTGGAGCTCGATTCCACCTGTAGAACTAAAGAATAAATTTTTAAGATAAAGGAGACTCTGATTTTATCAGGGTCTTCTTTCATTTTTATAATACCCGTCAAACAAATACATTATCATGTCTAATTATTCGTACTACACGCCAGAAGGTCTTCAAAAACTGAAAGACGAATTAGAACAATTAAAATCAGTAGAGCGCCCGGCTATTTCAAAACAAATTGCTGAAGCAAGAGATAAGGGAGATTTATCCGAGAATGCAGAGTATGATGCTGCGAAAGAAGCTCAAGGAATGTTAGAGCTGAAAATTTCTAAAATGGAAGATACCGTGGCCAACGCCCGCTTGGTAGACGAATCTAAAATTGATTCTTCAAGAGTATCTATACTTTCTAAAGTAACCATTGAAAATAGTTCGAATGGACAAAAAATGAATTATGTTTTAGTTGCAGAGAATGAAGCAGATTTAAAAGCGGGCAAAATTTCGGTTAGTTCACCAATTGGCAAAGGTTTGCTGGGTAAAGAAAAAGGTGATACTGCAGAAATTGAAGTTCCAAATGGAAAACTTAAATTTAAAATTGTAGAAATAAGCAGGTAGAATTGAACTATTTCAAAAACTTAACCGGTAATTTTCATTACCGGTTTTTTTGTAACCAAATTGTAATAAAAGGACTGAAGTGTAATAGATATGTCATTGTAATATTTTTGTGGCGCGTTGATGACACAGATTTAATTCTTCATAAGTACTATTGGTGTATTAATGTTTTACATAAATCCATATCACCATGAATACACTAGCCAACAAAACCCTCAGCCTACTTTTTATTTTTTCAATTCTTTGTTTTGTGTCACATGCCAAAGAAGATGTGGGCAAGAAAAAACCTGCAAGTTTTACTCATAAAATTGCGGCAGATTGTAATCCTGCAGAGGCGCAAACCGATTTAGCCATAAACAATGTACGTTTTCGAGTGCTCACCGGTGGCGACATGTGGTGGGATGCCAGCTCTACTCCTGTATACGAAGTACCTAAAGTAACTTCAGCAAATGAAGTAAGAAGACATTCCATATTTGCCGGTGCATTATGGATTGGCGGAGTGGATGGAACAGGGCAATTAAAAGTAGCAGCACAAACATATAGACAATCAGGTGATGATTTTTGGCCGGGACCGCTGGACTTAACTACAACAGACATTCTACCTGAACGATGCACCTACTATGATAAACATTGGCGAATTAAAAAGCAGGATGTTGCTGATTTAGTTGCATCCGGAAATACGAATGTCAATGATATTCTGACCTTTCCAGGTAATGGCTCTCAAGTTTACAATGAAGATTTACAACTAGCTCCATTTTTTGACAATAATGGTGATGGCATTTATGACATAAACGATGGAGATTATCCACATTTTAATTTAAGTGGTGAATTTCAGGGAAATCAATGCAATGATTTTTTATTTGGAGATGAATCTTTATGGTGGGTGTTCAATGATAAGGGGAATATTCACACTTCATCAGACGGACAACAACTAGGGCTAGAAATAAGAGCTCAGGCTTTTGCATTTACAACCAATGATGAAATAAATAATATGACCTTTTATAAGTACCAAATAATAAACCGAGCTAATGTTTCATTGAATGATACATATTTTGGGCAATGGGTAGATCCTGATTTGGGTAATGCCGTAGATGATTATGTAGGATGTGATGTAGGAAGAGGTTTGGGATTTTGTTATAATGGAGATGCTGATGATGATGGCCCTGGTGGCTATGGAATAAACCCACCTGCTGTTGGTACTGACTTTTTTCAAGGTCCATTGGCGGACCCTAGTGATGGGATTGATAATGATAAAGATGGAGTTATTGATGAGGTGGGGGAACAAATAATCATGTCAAAGTTTGTTTATTATGATAATGTAACGGGTTCTAATGGTGGAAATCCTGTTCTAGCTGATGATTTTTATGATTATTTACAAGGACAGTGGTTAGATGGTTCACCTATGACTTATGGAGGTAATGGTATGGGTGGATCTGATCCGGCATGCTACATGTTTCCGGGGGATACAGATCCAAAATTCCCAAATAATCCTTGGACAGAAGTTACTGCAGGAAATGTTCCTGATGACAGAAGATATCTTCAATCTGCAGGTAAATTTACTTTACAGCCAGGTGCAGTTAATTATATAACAGTAGGAGCTGTTTGGGCAAGAGCAAGTTCCGGGGGGCCGGAAGCATCCATAAACTTATTAAAAATTGCAGATGATAAGGCTCAATCACTCTTTGATAATTGTTTTAAAGTATTGGATGGACCTGATGCACCGGATGTAGAAATTAGAGAACTGGATAAAGAATTGATTCTGTCATTAGTAAATACAAATACAAAGAAAGTAGAATTGTATGATGAAATTGATCCAACAATTTCTGTTTTGGCTCAACCAGATTCGAATAAAAGAAGATATTATTTCCAAGGATATCAGATATATCAATTAAGAGATGCAACTGCAACTACTGCAGACATTGGTAATGTTGATAGAATAAGATTGGTGGCACAGGTCGATTTAAAAGACTCAATCAGCCAAATTGTAAACTTTGATTACAATGCAGACTTAGGTGCATATGTACCATCTGAAAAAGTAAGTGGAGAGAATGAAGGTATCAGACACAGTTTTAAAATAACACAAGATGCCTTTGCTTCCGGTGATCCTCGTTTAGTGAACCACAGGACTTATTACTACACGGTATTGTCTTATTCTTATAACAATTTTAAAGATTTCAATCCAGCGTTGCCATTTGATGCCAATGACACACAAGGCAAATTGTATTTGGCAGGAAGAAATAATATTAAAACCTATTCGGCCATACCTCACATTACTGCTCCGGAAATAAGTGGAACTATATTAAATTCTAATTATGGAGATGGACCGGCCATCATAAGAATTGAAGGACAAGGCAATGGAGGGATGAATTTAGATATGACGCAAGAGTCGATTGATATGATACTTAGCAGTCCGGACCATCGTGTACTGAACCCAACTTATTTAGCTGGAGCCGGACCATTA
>JABDLV010000153.1 GCA_013001815.1 Bacteroidia bacterium | reverse complement strand
AGCTTTTCAATGCCCACATCAAAGCGCAATGCACGCAACAGCTTATCTAAATCTTTTCTAACAAAGGGTTCGCCACCGGTAATTCTAATCTTATTTAATCCTTGTGTTTTTAGAAGCTTTGCTAAGTGGATAATTTCTTCATAGGTAAGCAATTCAGTTCTTGGTTCAAACTGAATTCCTTCTTCGGGCATGCAGTAATTGCAGCGCAGATTGCAGCGGTCGGTAACGCTCAAACGCAAATAATTCAGTGTTCTTGAGAACTTATCTTCTAAAGCCGACATTAGCAATTTGGGTTGTTTTTGAGTGGATTTTCAAAAAGCTCTGTTTCATCTTCTTTTCTTTCGGTTAAGCACTTAAAGTCTTTTTCTACCAACAGTTTTAGGCCACTATCATTATTCTCTACTCCAACCAAATCAGTTTGCACTAACTCTTTCACTTTGCTTTCTGAAATAAAAACGCGCATTTCATTATTGGTAAAATCAGCACTTAATTCTTTATCAGAATCTGAAGTATTCAAACTATAAGTAAATTGAGTTCCACCATCAAAGTGTACTTCTTTTCTAATGGCACCGATGGTTTGAAGTTGTGTAAGTTCAGTTTGGGAAAAACGTAATCGAATAGAATTATCTAAGATTCTAATTTTCATTGGAAAGATTTAAATATCCATCTCACAATTATCTAAACATTCAATTACTTTGACTACATCTCTAAACTTTAAAGAATAGAGCACTTTACGGCCTTCTTTCGTTGAATTTAAAATGCCCTTTTCCCTCATGCTTAATAAATGATGTGAGATTAAGGATTGCTCTGCATCTAATATTGCACAGATTTCAGTCACGGTTATATGCTCTCTATCTTGCAATAAGTATATAATACTCAAGCGTAAAGGATTGGCAACTGTTTTTAAGACAAATGCCGCTTTTTCCAATTTAGTTGCTTGCTCTTTATCTAAAGTTTGGGTTAAAATTTCCATAGCGCTAATATATGACAACTTTCTCATTTATACTTGAATTTCTATAATCTTCATATTGCCTTAACATTATGACGACATTAGCCGCGTGAAAAAAATAAAGGACTTTTTCATCCTATTGTATCATGCTTTT
This sequence comes from Bacteroidia bacterium, assembly GCA_013001815.1. GTDB lineage: Bacteria > Bacteroidota > Bacteroidia > AKYH767-A > OLB10 > JABDLV01. The sequence continues at coordinate 8,815 of JABDLV010000153.1, read as the reverse complement.
ATTGGCAAGCAGGAGGATTTCACACAGATAAATCTAAACAGGGCAATTGTTCTATTGGCCGTTCCGATGGTATTGGAAATGCTGATGGAATCTCTCTTTGCAGTGGTTGACATTTACTTTGTAGGGCAATTAGGTGCAGAGGCCGTGGCTACCGTTGGTCTTACAGAATCAATCTTAACAATAGTATACTCTCTTGGATTTGGAGCTGCTATGGGAGCCACTGCATTGGTTGCTCGTAGAGTTGGAGAGAAAAACATATTAGCTGCAAATGATGTTGCCGCTCAAGCCATTATTCTGGGCTTGTTGGTATCAGTAATTGTTTCTATTGCCGGAATATTTTACAGCAAAGAGTTACTGCAATTAATGGGAGCAGAACCCAAAATTGTAAACGAAATGTCCGGCTACATGCAGTGGATGTTGGGTGGCAACTTTGTAATTGTACTGCTGTTTTTATTGAATGGTGTTTTTAGAGGTGCGGGAAATGCATCGGTTGCTATGCATGCATTGTGGATAGCTAATGGTTTAAATATTATTCTTGATCCTTGCCTTATTTTAGGTTTAGGTCCGTTTCCGGAGTGTGGATTAGTTGGTGCAGCATATGCAACCAATATAGGTAGAGCATGTGGAGTTCTTTTTCAGTTGTACATTTTGTTTAACGGCAAAGCACTGATCAAAGTAATTTGGTCTCAACTAAAACCACACTGGTCTGTAATAATAAGTTTAATTAAAGTAAGTGCAGGAGGTACCGGTCAATTTATTATTGCCAGTTCAAGTTGGATATTCCTAATGCGCATTATGTCTGAGTTTGGTAGTGATGCACTTGCAGGATACACCATTGCCATTCGAATATTTATTTTTACTGTTTTACCGGCATGGGGAATGGCAAATGCAGCAGCCACTTTAGTGGGACAAAACCTGGGCGCAAACAGACCCGATCGTGCAGAAAAAGCAGTCTTTCTTACGTTGCGAAATACACTGATTTTTATCTCCGGTGTTTCTGTTATTTATTTCATCTATGCCGAAGAATTGATTCGCATATTTACCGATGATGAGGATGCTGTAAAGAATGGTATACTCTGCTTAAAATATTTGAGTGTTAGTTATATTTTATTCGCTGTAGAAATGGTAACCATACAAGCATTTAATGGTGCCGGTGATACCCGAACTCCTACTATATTGAATATTATTTTCTTTTGGCTGATGCAAATACCCATTTCCTACTTCCTGGCCTTGTATTTTGGCTTGGGCCCTGAAGGTGTTTATCTGGGAATTATCATTTCTGAATCTATATTGGCATTAGTAGCATTATACCTATTTAAGCTTGGAAAGTGGAAAACCACTAAAGTATAGGGCTAGAATTGAAACTAATAGTTCCGTATCTTTGTTTATAGTATAAACGCTTTTTATTTATGATTCAGAAAAACGGTGAAGTATTTGAATTTCCGGCAATTACCAAAGTTAGTTTTCACAGCTTAATAGAAGTATTAGAAGAGAATTCTAAAACAGGTGATAAAAGCCAAAAAGACCAGGCAAACGATTTGCTTGAAGTAGTTGAAAAACATCCTTTTTTAAAAGATGGTTTTGAAGACTATTCATTCTTTGAAAAATACAAAGAGCCAATCAGCATGCTTTCGCGTGCTTTGTTTCCTGATGCACTTTTATTAAATGAAATAAAAGGACTTACTCCACCATTTGCATTTGAACCCTTTTATGTTTCAACAAGGTTTCAAAACATAATGAATGCAACCGGAGATGATAAACTTTATGGCCCATCAGGATTTACTCCGGAAATGATGTACATAATGGGCTGCACAGCTATTCTGAATTCTTATTACGGAATGCCGGTTGATTTAAGCACTCCATTAGTTTTGGAAATACCAAATGCAAATACGGGTTTGCTTCGTAGTTACAGGGTGGCGTTTAATGCAGATATGATTGACATATACCCTACTGACAACTCACCTAAAATTACGGAAGAGGATTACCAGGAACTCATAAACGACTTTGACAATATTGCACTTTGGAAAGAAAAGTTTCCTCCTGACAGCTATATCATGAAAGGAATTGGTGTGGTAAATCTTATGGACGTTACCATGGATGCTTCTGTTAGTGGCATTGCTCAAAACCTTTTGGTTAAAACAGAAGATGGGTTTGAAAAAATAAAAAGGAACATTAGACATCTTTTTGGAAATAGTGAATTGGAAATTGGACTTGTATCCTATGAAAATAAAGTCTTTACAAAGACACATAAAGACAATGTTGAGTCAATACTCATGAGAGTTGACGAACAATTAGATTGTACTACATCTATGTGTTCATATACCTACGACCAATTAATTAATAAAAAGGTTGCCTTTATTGTACCGGATGTAGAAGCTTTTGATAAAAGAGCAAACAGCGGAATGTCTAACCGAATTAAGAAAGCAGGTTTGGGCAGTTACATTATGGCACCTCTTATGCATAATGATGAGTTTTTAGGATTCCTGGAACTGGGTTCTAAAAACAAAAATGAGTTAAACACCTTTTCTAATTACAAGTTAGACCGAATCATTCCTATTATATCCATGGCGGCAAGCCGGTTTAAAGAGGAAACCAGAAATAGAATTGAAGCCATTATTCAACAGGAATGTACTACCATACACCCTTCTGTTAAATGGCGTTTTGAAGAAGCAGCGTATAAGTATTTGGTTAAAGTGGATGCAGGTAAACATTCAAACTTTAAGGACATTGTATTTAAAGACGTTTACCCACTCTATGGTCAGTTAGACATAAAAGGATCATCTACAAAAAGAAACGATGCAGTAACTGCGGATTTAATCACACAAGTAGACTTAATTAAAAATGTTCTTAAGGTTGCTTTAAAAGACAAAAAGCTTCCTATACTGGAAGAACTCATTTTTAGAATAGAAACGTACAGAAAAGAAATAAAAGAAGGATTACTTGCCGGAAGTGAACATAAAATACTTGGGTTTATGAAACAGGAAATTTATCCTGTTTTCAAACATTTAAAAAAGAATCACCCTTCTTTAAAGCCTGCAATAGAAAAGTATTCTGCCAGTTTAGATGAAACGTTAAACATCGTTTATGATGAGCGCAAGAAGTTTGATGAAAGCGTAGGTTTAGTGAATCAGGTGTTGGCAGGTTATATTGATGAAATGCAGGCAGATGCTCAAAAAATGTTCCCTCACTATTTTGAAAGATACAAAACCGATGGCGTGGAATACAACATGTACATCGGTCAAAGCATGTCGCAAAACGATAAGTTTAATTCTATTTACTTGAAGAATTTACGTTTATGGCAGTTGCTTACGCAATGCGAAATGGAAGGAAAAATGCACGAGTTAAGAAAAACCATGTCAACAAAATTGGAAGTGGCTTCCTTAATTTTAGTGTACAATACTCCCCTTTCTATCCATTTTAGAATGGATGAAAAACGCTTTGATGTGGAGGGTGCATACAATGCGCGTTATGAGATTGTGAAAAAACGTGTTGACAAAGCACATATAAAAAATACAAAAGAAAGAATTACACAACCGGGCAAGATTGCCATTATTTACACCAACGAGCAAGATGCTTACGAGTACAAAAAATACATATCGTATTTAGAGAATAAAGGCTATTTAATTCCAAACTCATTAGAGGATTTAGAGCTAGAAAACTTGCAAGGTATATCCGGTCTAAAGTCTCTGAGAGTAAGCGTTGCTTATGACATGAAGAGCAAAACCAGTGTAACTATGGATGAAATAATGCAAGAGATTAGGAAATAATAATTTTTTCAATTTTCACTTTATAACTAATCATTTGATGGGATGAGTTTATTAAAAGCACCTATCACCTATTTAATCTTAGCACTTCTTATTGCCTTTATTGGTTTTTCTATTTATAAAACTAAATATAGCATGGATGTAATTGATGGTTATGAAATCAATTCAGCAAGTTTATCCAAAAAAGTATTAATAGCATCTCAAGGAAGTACATTTAAAAACGAATTGGTTTCCAAAATAGTAAAAGTTTTAAATTCAGATTCAACTTATATAAAGGTTATTGATGTAACATCTTTATCTACAGAAGATGTAAATGAATGGAACGCTGTCATCGTAATACATACTTGGGAGTATGGAGAAGCTCAATTTGACGCTTATCAATTTGCCAAAACAAGTGTTTTTGATGACCGAATAAATGTAGTAACAACATCAGGCAATGGAGAAGAGCAAATGCTAGGTATTGATGCCATTAGTTCCGCTTCTATTACGGATGAAATTCCAGGCATAGCAATTGAAGTTAGAAGTAAGATTCGGTTATTGCCTCAGTAATTATTTCTTTGCACTTATTAAGTAATACCCAATTGTTTTTCTATGCATTCCCAGCAAAATGGAGAGCAATGGAGAAATCACATTATTCCATCTATGCTTATTCATTGGATTGTTTTTTTCAAACAACTGCTTTAATAGAAATTTCAAACTTACCCAGGGTACATGCATTACACTAGGTGCAATTCGCCACGATACCTCTTCAATTTTTATATTCTTAAATCCAATGGTATTCATGTGAGAGACAAACTCCTCCAAGTGAGCAAAATCCTCTACTGCCCACCCCTTGCAAATTCGCTTGTACAGTCTTTTTAAATTTTTGCTCATGTCATTTTGCTTTACAAAACAATCTGCTATTGCCACGCTATGGCCTGGTTTAAGCACACGATACATTTCGTTTAGCACCGGGGCCTTGTCCTTACCTTCTGCATAGCAAGAACTTTCTATTGCCACCACACCATCCACGCTATTACTCATGAATGGCGTGTTAGCATAATCAAACTGCCACATAAAAACCCGATTGTTCACCCCTTGCTTTTTCGTTAAGCGATTACCTTTCAGTATTTGAGTAAGCACAATGGTGATTCCGTATAAGTAACTCCTTTTATACTTTTTAACCATGTGTCGCAAAGATGTTCCCACTCCACATCCAAAGTCTGCTATGATGTTCTTATTGTTTTTATCCAATCCCAGCTTTCCATACACTTGCTCTGTCATTTTGTTTAGCATGGCTTCTCGGTTAAATGGATTCATTCCCCATTTGTAGTAACCAAAATGCATGTTATAGGCTTTACTCCAGGCTTCATAATCAGGACCGGCATCATCATAATAGTCTATTACATTTGCATCAAACTTTTTGGGTTCAATTGCTTTCTTTACATACTCTTTAGGTGTTATTTCTAGCGTTTTCATAATTGAAATCGATTTAGTATTTATATAGTTACCTGTGTGGTACAGTGTCTTAACCTCCCTTTATGTGCATTCTATCCAATGTACTGTGTTTCATTTTCCGTGTTATAGTACTTTCAGAAACTTTTGAAAATATATGGTAAAAAAAATATTAACCCATAATCTTCACTAAAGATTTAAATAACCAGTTACTATCACTATTCATGTACTTGCTTACCATTTTATTGAGTACACCGGTTAACTTATTTATTTCTGAAACAATTTTTCTTAACTCCTTACTGTCTTTATCTGTTCCTTTAAACCCTTCCAACTCTTGCATTATTTTTAGAACCGGATCAATCTCCTTCTTCCTCCTATTTTCAATTATCTTTCTGCTGGTTTCATGGATGTCTTTATTGGTAAAGAAATACTCCTTTCGTTGTCCCGGTTTCAATTCTTTCTCTGCCAAACCCCAATCCATTAAGGCACGAATATTCATATTGGCATTGCCTCTGCTTACTTTTAGTTCATGCATTATTTCTTCAGTAGATAAAGATTTGGTACTTACTAAAAGTAATGCGTGTATCTGTGCCATGGTGCGGTTAATGCCCCAGTTAGTTCCCAGTGTTCCCCAGGATTGAATGAATTTGTTTTTTGCCTGTTCGTATTTCATATGACAATGATAACCAAAACTTATCGAACTTTCAAATATTTCTGAAACTATTATACTTTAAAACGAAGAATAAGTTGCGAAAAGGGCTATTTCATGTATAAATCAAGGCCAAATGCAATGATTTTACCATTGAAACGTTAAAAATAGAAACCCAAAATATGAGCAAACCTCTCCTATTTTTGATATCTATTATGATTATGAGCCTAAACTCAGCTTGTCAAAAAGATGAATTGTCAACGAATAACCCAATTGACCTTCGCTACTCTCCTTCTCCCATTCCCTTAAATAATACAAACGCAAAGTTTGTTAAGGATTTAGCTTATGATGAATACGCTCAAACCACCTTTGATTTATTTCTTCCTGAATCACCGTATCCTACTCCATTGGTAATTTTTATTCATGGTGGCAGCTTTGTTTCGGGAGATAAGTCGGATGTATACAAGAATCATAATCATATAAATCAAATTCAGTATTTACTAGAACGTGGAATAGCATTCGCAACTATTAACTATAGGTTTATTGACGTAACGAACAATGAAGAAGAAGGATTAATAAAACCTTTAAGCGATGGGAAACGGTGTTTGCAATTTATTCGACATTATGCTGACTATTTAAACATTGATACCTATAAAATTGCGTTGGAAGGTCATTCGGCCGGAGCAGGAACTGCCTTATGGATTGCCTTCAGTGACAACCTTGCTGAGATGGCCAGTGCAGACCCTGTAACCCATGAATCTACAGCAGTTACAGCAGTTGCGGCATTTGAAACACAAGCCACCTATGATCTATTTAGGTGGGAAACCGATGTGTTTAATCAATATGGAATGTATTTAGATAAAAAGGACTGGCCCAGGTATTACGGAGTTAAAACTCAGATTGAATTATATTTTTCTCCTAAGGTTTACGATTACAGATTGCAAATTGACATGTTGGAGCTAATGGATAGTAACGACCCTGAACTTTGGCTATGCAACAGTAAGCAGGATTATGCATTTCCTATAAATGCAGAGCAGTTATATCACCACCCTTTGCATGCAAAAGCACTAAAGGACCAAGCTGATTTGGTTGGATTAAAAAACACAGCTTACATTCCTAAACTTGGAATTGCTGACCCCGGATCTGAAGATGTAAATGCGTTCCTAGCAAGGAAACTATCTTACTAGTTACTCTTTTAAGATTCTAAACGTAGCCGTTTCATCTAACTTACATACATGCAAGAAGTAGATTCCTGCATTCAGTTCGTTAAGGTTTAGTTCAACATTGTTTTGTGTTGGAATAAACTCTTCAACAACTTCTTGCCCTAATGCATTAACCAGGCTAATGGATATATTAGAAATATCTTGATTGAACTCAACAATCAATTTATCTGTAACCGGATTAGGATATAGTTGAATATTTGATTTAAGCTGATTTTCATCTATCGTTAATCCTGTTATACTAAAGCAACTTGAGGTATCTGTACATCCATTTTCAGTAATTAACACCGCAAAATTTCCGTTAACGGTTGCCGTAAAACTTTGGTTCGTTTCACCTGCTATTGGGGCAAAACCATTGTCGCAATCAACCCATTGGTATCCCCCGCCTATAACCGTTGCAGTTATGGTAAAACCATTTTGTTTTGCCGAGGTATCTACAGCCGGATGCACGGTTAAATAAACCGTGGAGTCACAGCCTTCATTATCAATAAATATTTCTGAATATTCTCCTATTGCAGAAATGGTTTGTGAACCAAAATTGATAGTGGATCCCTCGCATATGACGGTATCTGCACTATTAAAATTTATAATCCCATCAACAAAGTTTGATACGGTATCATTTAAGGCGAAACTATTCAAGAAGCCATCAATATTATTTTTTGAATCATCTACCATGGTAATGGTTGTGTTGTTTGCATTTGGTTTACCCTGATCAAATTTATAATACAGGACTAAACCTGTACTATTGGTATCAATTTCGTTTTTGTAAATGCAATTTGCTTCTTGTGCAGTTATGCCCTTGCTCCATAACGCCACTTCATCTAAAGAACCCTGGTAGTAAAAATTGGTACTTTGAAATTGAAGTAATCCCATATTAAATGGAACATTCAAATTATTAACCGTTCCGTTTGCAGTTGCACTATCTGCTTGCACCCCATTTATAAATAACCTTAACATAGAACCGTCATAAGAAAATGTGTAATGGTTCCAATCATTCACAACCAATCCGCTCGTATTCAAATCAAATTGAACTCCACTACTATTTCTAAATCTGCACTCTGTATTAGTTGCAGTTAACTGTAAAATGTAAAAATCAAAATCAGACTCATTTCTAAAGCCAATTATGCCATCAAAATTTGGAAAACTGGGTGCTGTATTCTCCGGTTTCATCCAGCAGGAAATAGAAAAACCACCTGAGCCAACAAGGAGCGATGATGCTAATGGGGCTTGAATATAATCATCTACTCCATCAAAATGCATGGCATTGGTTTGTGATTGAGCGAGCGCTTGAGAGGAAAACAAGAAAATTGCTAGAATGGAAACAGTAAAGAGCTTAGACATGGCTTTAGAGCTTAAAGGTTTGATTCATTAAAATTAATGAATCTCCATTAAATGCGCTAATTATCAATATGTCATGAGAGTGTAAAAAAAGAGCCAGAAACCAAGAAAAGTATTTTACTAATTACCTTAATAACATATTTGCCGATCTTAAATCTGCCATTTGGTTGAAAAGTTCTGACCCTTTAATTTGCCTTTAAAAATGTTTTTGATTGTGAGAGTCAATCAGTTGCATTTTTAGCATTAACTGTTTTACCAATTAACACTATCTATTACGTTTATACCCTTGATTGGTTACATGCGAAACATGATAAAACATTGATGGGAGTAAATCTTCATCAAATCTACATGTTCATAATACTAAGTGCTTCAATGCATTAAGAATTACCACTTTTCTTAAGTGTTTCTAA
>JABDLV010000151.1 GCA_013001815.1 Bacteroidia bacterium | reverse complement strand
GAATTACTTACCGATATAAATAAAGAGATATGAAAGTAAGACCATCATTGAAAAAGAGAAGCGTAGATTGCAAGATTGTTAGACGCAATGGAAAGCTTTATGTAATTAATAAAAAGAATCCTCGCTTCAAAATGCGTCAAGGATAAACTATAAATAAACTAGAATATGGCACGTATAGCTGGTGTTGATTTACCAAAAAACAAAAGAGGAGTTATAGGGTTAACTTATATCTTCGGAATAGGTCGTACTACTGCAGAGAAAATTTTAACTCAAGCAAAAGTAGACCTGAACAAACATGTGAATGATTGGGATGATGAAGAGTTAACCAACATCAGACACATCATTAATGAAGAAACTAAAGTTGAAGGTGGATTGCGTTCAGAAATTCAAATCAACATTAAGCGTTTGCAAGATATTGCTTCGTACAGAGGAATAAGACACCGTTTGGGGTTACCATTGCGCGGACAAAAAACAAAAAACAATTGCAGAACGAGAAAAGGAAAACGAAAAACTGTTGCTAACAAAAAGAAAGTAACTAAATAATAGGCTTTAAAAGAACATGGCTAAATCTACAAAATCAAGTAAAAAAAGAACGGTAAAAGTTGAGGCTGTTGGTACGGTGCATATCAATGCAACGTTTAACAACATTATTATCAGCTTAACCAACATGCAAGGTCAGGTAGTTGCTTGGTCATCTGCGGGTAAAATGGGTTTTAGAGGTTCTAAAAAGAACACACCATATGCGGTGCAAATGGCAGCTGATGATTGTGGTAAAAAAGCATATGACTTAGGAATGCGTAAAGCAAAAGTATATGTAAAAGGACCGGGCGCAGGACGTGAATCTGCAATTAGAACATTGAATAATTTAGGAATAGATATAGGAGAAATAATTGATGTTACTCCAATGCCACACAATGGTTGTCGTCCGCCTAAAAGAAGAAGAATATAATTTTTGATATAAATTAGACATGGCAAGATATACAGGACCTAAAAGTAAAATTGCACGTAAGTTTAAAGAGCCAATCTTTGGACCGGATAAAGTATTAGATAAAAAGGCTTATCCACCGGGACAGCATGGTACTTCAAAACGTAGACCAAAGCAATCTGAATACGGTACACAATTAAAAGAAAAGCAAAAAGTAAAATATACTTATGGCATTTTAGAACGCCAGTTTGCTAACATTTTTGACAAGGCATCTCGTAAAGAAGGTAAAACGGGTGACAACTTATTGCAATTAATTGAGTCTAGATTAGACAATGTAGTATTTCGTTTAGGTATTGGACCAACTCGAGATGGTGCACGTCAGTTAGTATCTCACAGACATATAACTGTAAATGGTAAAGTAGTAAACATACCAAGTTATACTTTAAGACCCGGTGATATTGTTGGTGTAAGAGAAAAATCTAAATCAATGGAAGCGATTACGAGCTCTGTTGGTTCTCGCACAGGTTTATACTCATGGTTAGAGTGGGATGGCGATACAATGAGTGGAAAATTTATTTCTGTTCCACCACGGGAAGAATTACCGGAAACAATAAAAGAACAATTAATCGTAGAGCTTTACTCTAAATAATAATTGATATTTAATATTAACTAAAAAGGAAAAGGTACACATGGCAATTTTGGCGTTTCAGCAACCCGATAAAGTAGTAATGCTTCAGTCTGATGAGCAACTAGGTAAATTTGAATTCAGACCATTGGAACCAGGTTACGGAGTAACGGTAGGTAATGCATTGCGTAGAATCTTATTAGGTTCATTAGAAGGTTTTGCAATTACTGCAATAAAAATTCAAGGTGTAGACCATGAGTTTGCTACAATTAAAGGTGTAGTAGAAGATGTTACTGAACTTGTATTAAACTTAAAGCAAGTTAGGTTTAAGCAACAAATTTCTGATACTGATTCAGAGTCGGTAATATTAACAGTACATGGTAAAGAGCAATTTACTGCTGGTGATATAGGTAAGCACACTTCTGCATTTCAGGTGTTAAACCCTGATATGGTTATTTGTAACATGGAGAATGATGTTAAAATTCAAATGGAATTACAAATAAGCAAAGGAAGAGGTTATTTACCGGCAGAAGAGAACAAAGATCCAAACGCTTCTATGGGTACAATTGCAATGGATGCAATTTTTACACCAATTAGAAACGTAAAGTTTGAAGTAGATAACTACAGGGTTGAACAAAAAACTGACTATGAGAAGTTATTAATGGAAATAACTACTGATGGTTCTATCCACCCTAAAGAAGCTTTAAAAGAAGCAGCTACTATATTAATACATCACTTTATGTTATTCTCTGATGAGAAAATAACATTAGAGTCTAAACCAAAAACTCCAAGTGAAGAGTTTGATGAGTCATCACTTCACATGCGTCAGTTATTAAATACTAAGTTGGTTGACATGGACCTTTCAGTTCGTGCACTTAACTGCTTAAAAGCTGCTGATGTGGATACTTTGGGAGATTTAGTTTCTTATGCAAAGAGTGATTTATTGAAGTTTAGAAACTTTGGTAAGAAATCGTTAACAGAGTTAGAAGAGTTAGTAAGAAGTAAGAATTTGACTTTTGGAATGAACGTTTCAAAATATAAATTAAACGC
>JABDLV010000092.1 GCA_013001815.1 Bacteroidia bacterium | reverse complement strand
CCTTTTTACTAAAATCATAATGGTCTCTATAGTTTACATGACTCACTTTACCGAATCTTGATTTCAAATATTGTACCAAATACATTGCATTTGCAATACCTGTAACACAAAGAATTTCGAAATCATTTTTCAACTCTACATCATTAGTCTTACTGACTAATTTTAATTCAGCATACTGCAGTGACGAGAAAAATACGTTGGCACTGGTATAGTTTTTAATATCAATTCTAATCTGTTCTTTTTCCTTTTCCTCCATATTATTTTCGCACTTAGTAACTATAACCATATCTGCCCTCTTTGCATTTGCTCTTGGTTCTCTCAACATGCCATGTGGCAACAACGAGTCATTCGTAAATAATTTGTTTTTATCCGTAAGTAATATTGAATAACTTGGTTTAACATACCTATGCTGATATGCATCATCTAATAAAATAAGGTTCAAATCCTTGTGCTGTTTTAGCAGGTTTTCAATACCCACTACCCTTTCTTCACAAACAGCAACAGTTACATTTGGAAAATTATTTTTGATTTGCATTGGTTCATCGCCAACCTCATCCACATTATTATCTAACTCTACTAATTTAAATCCACTTGTCTTTCGCTTATATCCCCTACTAAGCACAGCTACATTTTTTAAAGAGCTAAATTCTTCCAATAAGCATTCTATCATTGGAGTTTTGCCGGTACCGCCTGCACTTAAATTTCCAACGGAAATTATAGGAAGGTCAAATCTTTTCTGGCTTAAGACACCAAAATCAAATAATTTGTTTCGAATAAGTATTACTATTGAATAAGGGATACTCAACAGTTTTAAAAACAAGCTTTTTACCATATAATAAGTCAAATTTAGGCATATCTTTGTTTCATCTAATCAATTCTAAAAGACTTTAGCCCATTGTTACTAAAAGAATTAATTTCTCACCTAGAAACTATTGCCCCGCCAGCACTACAAGAAAGCTACGATAACTCTGGTTTAATTGTAGGCTCTGTAAATAAAGAGATAAATGCAGCGCTTATTGCATTGGACTGCATTGAATCTACCATTGATGAAGCCATTGAAAAAAAATGCGATGTAGTTGTTGCACATCACCCAATTGTATTTTCCGGTTTAAAGCGATTTAATGGATCTAATTATGTGGAACGTACCATAATTAAAGCCATTAAAAATGACATAGCAATTTATGCTATTCACACCAATTTAGATAATGTGGTTACAGGAGTAAATGCAAAAATTTGTGAAAAGCTTCAATTGGTAAACACTAAAATTTTATCTCCCAAAAAAAATGAGTTTAAAAAACTTGTAGTATTTGTACCCTCAGAAGCAAAAGACAATGTGCTCAGTGCATTGTTTAGTAATGGTGCAGGTGTCATAGGAAACTATGCTGAGTGCAGTTTTCAATCAAACGGAACCGGAACTTATACACCTGATTCTAATTCTAATCCATACCAAGGTGAGGCAGGTAAAAGAGAACAAGCAGATGAAATTAGAATTGAAACCATTATACCTGTACATGCACAAAGTCAAATAATAGGTGCAATGCAAAACGCTCATCCATATGAAGAAGTAGCGTTTGATGTTTACCCGGTTGAAGCTGTTTCGCAACACATCGGTTCCGGAATGATTGGAGACCTAGAAAATGAGATGGACCCAAAAGACTTTTTGGCGCATTTAAAAAACCATATGAAAACCAGCAGCATTAGGTATACAAATTTGCCTGACAAGAAGATAAAAAGGGTTGCCGTTTGTGGCGGATCCGGAAGTTTTCTTCTAAATGCCGCAAAAGGCCAAAAAGCAGACATTTTTATTACCTCAGATTTTAAATACCATCAATTCTTTGATGCTGAAAATGAGATAGTTATAGCAGATATTGGGCACTATGAAAGTGAGCAGTTTACAATTGAGCTGCTTTACGAATCAATAATGGAAAAATTCCCTAAATTTGCGACCCATTCTATCGGCCACAGTACAAATCCGGTAAATTATTTTTAAAAATGGCAGCTAAAAAAGAGACTTCAAAGACAACAAAAAAGGCCACAACGAAAAAAGCCAGTACTGCCAGTACATCGAAATCTACTAAAAAAGTAACCTCAAAATCAGATAAAGAATCTATGCCTAAAGCTACTGCTACTAAAGAAAAGAAAACAGCTAAAAAAACAACTACGAAGAAAGCAACAAAAAAAGAAACGGTTGATATTGCAAGCAGATCAAAAGCTGCAATTAAAAAAGCTGCTAAAGAAGAGTTGAGTGAGTACAAAAAATTACAAGCTGAGCCGGATGTAAAATTCGATTTTAAAAAGTTTGTAGATTCTAAAAAGGGAGATTTATCTATTGAAGATAAATTAATGGCTCTTTTTCACCTTCAGTTAATTGACACTAAAGTTGACAGAATAAGACAAATTCGTGGTGAGTTACCTATGGAAGTTGCTGACCTAGAAGATGAAATAGCAGGTTTAGAAACTCGTATTAATAACATTAAAGAAGAAGCAAGCAACGTTGAAACTGAAATTAGCAACAAAAAGCAATTGATGAAAGATGCGAAAGCTCAAATTAAAAAATATGAGAGCCAACAAGCAAATGTTAAGAACAACAGAGAATACGAATCTTTAAGCAAGGAGATTGAGTTTCAGGAATTAGAAATTCAATTAGCAGAAAAACGAATTAAGGAACATTCAGAAGGATTAAAAAATCAGACTGTTTTAATAGAAGGTGCAGAAGAAAATCTTAATGAAAGAAACGAAGACTTATTAAAAAAGAAACAAGAGTTAGAAAGTATTGTTTCTGAGACACAAAAAGAAGAAGAAGATTTACTAAAAAGTAGCACAGACGCAGAAGATATTTTTGATAATAGATTAATCACTGCCTACCATAGAATAAGAAAAACAGTTAGAAATGGATTAGCCGTTGTTACTGTTCAAAGAAATGCTTGTGGTGGTTGTTTTAACAAAATTCCACCTCAAAGACAATTAGATATTAAGCAGCATAAAAAGCTTATCGTTTGTGAGCATTGCGGCAGAATATTAGTGGATGAAACCATTACAGAAGCTTAATATTTTCTAAAAGCAAAAAACTTGAAAAGGATTTCCAATTGGGAATCCTTTTTTTTATTTTAAGACGGTGATACGGATTTCAATATTAGCTTTTATATTTCTCTGTTTTAGTATTCCTGCTATTTGCGGTGAAAGAAATATCTACTCCGATAATTGCATTGAAGCACAACATTTAATTTTTGATCTAAAGCTTGATAAAGCAGAGGAATTATTATCAAAAGAAGAATCGCAAAACCCGACAAACATTTTAACCATTAGACTAAGAAGTTATATTGACTTTTTAAAAGCGTTTATTTCTGAAGAACAATATTACTATGAACGTTTCGAAGAAAATACTGAAACCCGTTTAGACTTCTTAAGCAGCAATTTTCAAGATTCACCATTAAATAAAATGATACAGGCAGAAATTGCCCTTCAACTTTCAGTTACTGAATTTCAAAATGAGGAGTACATTAGTTCTGCATGGGATTTGAGAAAATCATATCGATTATTTGTTAAAAACAAAGAAGAACACCCTGACTTTATTGAAAACAACGTGGGCTTGGGTTTAATGCATGCCTTAATTGGGGCAACCCCAGATAAATACAAATGGTTAATGAATATTGCGGGTATGAAAGGAGATTTGAATACCGGACTAAAAGAATTAAATGAAGTTTATAAATTTTCGATAGCTAATAATCTAAGTCCCTTAACAGAAGAAGTAAGTCTGATTAGGCTCTTAACCGAATTACATATTAATAAGGATTTTGAAAACGCAAATGTGATTGCTGAATCGCTTATAAAAGAAAGCCATAAAACACTTATTCTTTTTAGTTTATCTCATTACTATATGAACACCGGTAATACAGATAAGGCATATGATTTATTGCAAAACAATAATTTTTCGAAAGATCGATTTCCATTTCTTTATTTATACTTTATGCGTGGTACAGCCGGTTTATACCAACTTAATCTTAGTAAAGAAACTTATGATGACATGAACCTATTTACTTCAAAATATAAGGGTTTTAATTTTATTAAAGCTGCCTATCAAAAAAAGGCCTGGTTTAAATTTTTAAGAGGCGATACTGCATCATATAAAAACATGTTGCAACTGTGCTTAACAAAAGGAAATGATTTTACAGATGAAGATAAACAAGCTATTGTTGAAGCTAAAAGTGGAAATTTACCCAATGTGAATATTTTAAAGGCACGGATTTTATTTGATGGCGGTTACTATGACAAAGCCAAGGCCTTATTAGAAGCTTATAATGAAAACAACTTCACTGATTTTAAAAGTAAAGTAGAGTACAACTATAGATTGGCTAGAACATTAGACAAACTAAATGAAGATGAACAGTCTATTGTACATTATTTGAAAACCATTGATAACAGTATTGATAAGCCCTGGTACTATGCTGCAAACTCTAGTTACTTTTTAGGGAGGTACTATGAAGAAAAAAAAGATTATACCAATGCTAAGCTCTACTATTCTAAGTGTTTTGAAATAGACAATACCGAGTATAGAAACAGCATAAGACAAAAAGCAAAAACAGGATTAAACAGAATAAAAAATAAATAATATGGATTTTTTAGAACCAGCTTTAATAGAATACATTGAAAAACATACAGAGCCAGAACCAAAAGTTTTGCAAGAATTAAATAGAGACACCTATGCCAATCATTTAATTCCCAGAATGCTTTCCGGTCATTTGCAAGGCCAAGTACTGAATATGTTTAGCAAAATGATTCAACCTAAATATATTTTGGAAGTTGGAACATACACTGGTTACTCTGCGATATGTTTAGCTCAAGGTTTACAAGCAAATGGCAAGCTAATTAGCATAGATATTAATGAAGAGCTGGAAGAAACCATTACTAAGTACATTAAAAAAGCAGGTTTACAGGATAAAATTGATTTAATGATTGGTAACGCAACCGAAATTATTCCAACATTAGATTATCAATTTGACATGGTATTTATTGATGCAGACAAAGAAAATTATTGCAACTACTTTAATCTGTGTATTGATAAAGTAAAACCCGGAGGATATATTTTAGCTGACAATGTATTATGGAGTGGCAACGTAATTAAAGAAAAAGAAAATTGGGATGATGAAACAGAGGGAATTGTAAAGTTTAACGAATTAGTTCATAATGATAAACGTGTTGAACATGTATTATTTCCAGTTAGAGACGGAATAATGGTTGCAAGAAAATTATAAGACGTGAATTCAATATCTAAAAAGAAACCCATATTTCCTTTAATACCTCGCCTTAGAAAGTACTTAAAGCACTATGGCAGGCTGCAAAAAGTTCCTGTAGAATATGAAGACTTATTGAGGTTCGATAATAGTATTCCTCTTTACGACAGTAAAGGTAATGACACCTTATGGTTAAGTGTATTCTTCCCACAAGATGAAATGGAATTTCTTAACCGGGCACTTACCAGAATTTATGCCTTGTTAAAAACAGATGGAGATGAATCTGTAATGCAACATTTATATGTTGATCGAGTTGACTACTGCACCTTTGGAAATTCAAAACCATTTAGAGTAAGAATTGTCAATAATTTTAACGACAATTTTGATTACTTCTATGTAAAAAGAGCAGACTCCTCAAGAATTTACGGTTTAGAACTAGAACACATTCTATCGCCAAACAGAATCAACTACATGGTGCATGAAGAAACCTTAATTGAAGAGCACATAGCAGGTATACCCGGTGACATGTTTATTGAGAATAATTTAAAAGAAGAAAATCTAAACGAAATAAGGTTAGCAAAGGAGTTTGTAAAATTTAACGAACGGTGCTTTGTTCGTTTGCTTGGCGATATGCGATCGTATAATTATGTGGTTGACATAACTCCTGATTTTGAAGAAACACACTATAGAATTAGAGCTATTGATTTTGATCAACAGAGCTACGAGGGTAAACGTTCTTTGTATTTACCACAATACTTCAAAGAAAACAATCCAATTGTTGAATTGGGAATTAAACACATGACCCCTGAAACCGTTGCCCAATATCAGCTGGAAGAAAGAACCCTAATGGCCAAGAGAATTAAATCTGCTAAACACATGATAAAAGATTTGGTAGACACTATGGCAGAGGATAACATTTCAGAAAAAGGTAAGATAGAAATGTTAAAATCCGAACTGGCTGCTCATTATAAAAGTGACAAGTTTTTGAAGTGCAAAAATATGGGCGATTTAGTTAAAACTTCCTTAAAACATATGATTAGAAGCAATCATGCTCATTTAAAGAAAATGAATTCTCAAAGTGATTAAACCTTTTTCATTCCAATACATCAAAGCATTGTATTAATCTTAATTTAAATTTAAAATGAAAAAAGTATTTGGAGTATTAATGATTGTAGCGGCATTTTTTATGGCTGGAAATGTATTTGCACAAGACACAAAAGAAAGAGCCGACAGGCCAAGTGTTGAAGAAAGAGCACAAAAAAGAACAGATCTTTTAAAAGAAAAACTTTCGCTAAATGAAGCGCAAAGTCAGTCTGTTTACAATGTTATGTTAGAGCAAGAAAAACAAAAAGCAGCAGAGCGTGAGAATAGAAAAATGCGTGCTGAAAAGACTGACATGAACATGCATAATATTTTAGATGAAAAGCAATTGGCAGAGTATAAAGTAATGAAAGAAAAAAGAAAAAAAACCGTTGTAAAAAGAACTAAAATGATGCGAGAAAGAGCTGCACACAAAAAATGCTGTGAAGCGAAGTAAAAAGAGTTTGATTAGAAAATCCCGCCATTGAGCGGGATTTTTTTTGTGTTTGAATTATCTTTTTTAATTTCTATTTTGGAGTACCAATCAATACATTTTTTTCAATGGCTTACCAGTACACAGATGCCGAAATAGTAGATATTATTGATGAGAATGATGTTGTAAAAAGGTTTTTTATAAAGGTCCCTGATGAGCAGGAATTTACTTTTAAAGCAGGTCAGTTCATCATGTTGGATTTACCTATTGATTCAAAGTATACAAATAGAAGTTATTCAATTGCCTCTGCCCCGTCCACTGATAATATTTTTGAATTGTGCATAGTAATAAATCCAGATGGTTTAGGTACTCCTTATATGTTTGAAAATTTTAAAGTAGGCACTACAGTAAAAATTTCTAAAGTGCTCGGCAAGTTTACCATACCAGAACCTATTGAAACAGATTTATGCTTCATCTGTACC
>JABDLV010000143.1 GCA_013001815.1 Bacteroidia bacterium | reverse complement strand
TCTTTCTGATTTTGGTATGCGAATAACTGATAATCCTTTCCGTCTAATTGAAAAGTCAGTTTCGCATAGGTTTTATAAACCGGTAGGCGAGCAGTAGATGTTTTCATTTCAAATACTCTTCCGTCTTCAATTTTTTCGAATGTTGCGACCACCTTATAAGTTTCATCTACTTCAAAATATTCTAAGCCTTTAAATTTTTTAATATCACCTTCCATTAAAATGCTTTCTTCGCCTTTAAATTCTTCATCTTTCTCTGCACGCTCAGATTCAATTTTATCTATGTATGCATTGCCTGTTGTGGTTTCCTGTGCACAAGATGTTATGCCAATTGCAAACAACAAACAAATAGTAAATGTCAGTTTATATTTCATTTAGCTTAATTTTTTATTGGGTAAAATATTTACAAACTTTTTGGCTTCTGAATGTGGTACAGAAATTCCTTTTGGATGTACTTCTACTTTCCATCCTGTAGCTGCAGCAATGGTTTTTACGGTATTAATAATTTCTTCTCCCTGGTGCAGTGCGGTTTTGGGCAATTCACTTTTCATCACATTATCTCTGATGAACGCTTTAGCATTTTTGCTAATATTATTTAAATCTTCCGCACTCAATTTATTTGGCCAGCTTTCTTTTTTGTCATAAAACGTTACATGCTCATCAATGGCCAGCACTTCAGGTTCGGGCAATGCGGTAATCAATATGGTTTTGTTCTCTTCATCCGTTTCTAATTTCATCTTTCTTAAATCATAACCAATGGATGCTTTTGCCTTTATAATCAGCAATGCTTTTTTTGTTCTAGGTATTAAGTTGATGAAGTATCTGGAAACATCTTCGTAATGATAGATTTCTGCAAAGGTACCTTCTACGGTTATCAGCTTGGCCACTTTGTTTATTTTCTCTAATAAAACAATAGAGCTGATATTAACAGTGCTTTTGGGCCGTTTAAAGATAGACCGGGCATAAAACCCAACTACCGAAAACAATACTGCAAAAAGAAATAATACAATTAAATCCATTTCTAAATTTAAGCAATTTCTTTCTTTTGTTTGCTGCCCAAGCCACCTAAATGCGGACAATCATACAAATGCTGCATGCTATTGAATGTAACCGGAATTTTATCGTAGTGATAGGTGTTCTTTAGCGTTTGTGTAAGGTTGTTATCGCCCATGCTCACATCTACATCATCCATCCCCAACTGGCAAGGGTGTTCGTAGCCTGCTGCATGAGTTAACTCTAGAATTTCTTTGCGAATGGTTTTGGCATAATTGTTAAAGCGTTCAGATTTTAAAGGTACATCAATTCCACTTTGCAACCATTTTTTTTGTGTGGCCACGCCAGACGGACATCTATTGGTATGACATATTTGCGCTTGTATGCATCCTATAGACATCATAGCTTCTCTTGCAACATTTATAATGTCTGCACCCATGGCAAAGGCCATGGCCGCATGTGCCGGAAAGCCTAATTTACCCGAAGCAATAAAAGTGATTCTATTTGCCAGGCCCTGGTTTGCAAATATTCTGTACACATCACTAAATGCATATACAAATGGTAAAGAAACATGTGCCGCAAAAGATGGAGGAGCAGCACCCGTTCCGCCCTCACCGCCATCAATGGATATAAAATCGGGTCCTTTACCTGTGCTTTCCATAATGTTAGCTAATTCTTTCCATTGTTCTAATTTACCCACGGCAGATTTTATACCAACAGGCAAACCGGTTGCGTCTGCAATTTTTTCAATAAGCAGAACCAATTCTTGTATATTGCTAAACGCAGTATGAGAAGATGGAGACAGTACATCCTTGCCCATAGGTACATTACGTATTTCTGAAATTTCTTTTGTGATTTTTGATGCAGGCAATACTCCGCCTTTACCTGGTTTAGCGCCTTGAGATAGTTTAACTTCTATCGCTCTAATGAATCGATTATCATGAACCAATTGCACTAATTTTTCTAATGAAAAATTACCTTCTTCATCTCTAACACCAAAATAACCGGTACCAAAATGAAATACTACATCTGCACCGTTGCTATGGTAAGGCGATAAGCCACCTTCACCTGTATTGTGATAGCAGCCTGCTATTTTAGCTCCCTTGTTTAATGAATCTACTGCTCTTGCAGACAAAGAACCAAAACTCATGGCAGAAATATTTACAATAGAGTAGGGTCTGAAGGGTCTGGCTCTGTTATGATGTTCGCCAATTAATTTTGCACTTGGTACAAAGTATTTATCTGTGTAATTGGGATGGCCGCTTGGTACTTTGTATGGCATCATAGCCGGATTTAAAAAAACAAAACCCGGTGTATTTTGATCTTGGTCTGTACCAAAGCCCTGGTAATTGTTAAGTGCTTTTGCAGAAGTGTAAATCCACGCTCTTTGAATTCGGTTAAACGGAAGTTCTTCTCGGTTATTTGCAACAATATATTGTCTTAACTCCGGACCAATAAATTCCAGCATATACCTGAAATGGCCAACTAAAGGATAGTTATGAGAAATGGTATGATGCCGATTAAAGAAAATATCTCTAATAACAACAAGTAAAATAATGCCGAGCACATAAGCCCACCAAGGTATGTGGCTTAGGGTGTGAAGAATTTCATTCATGTTATTTTATTGGGTATAATCAAAAATAACAAATTGAATAAATTATGCTTACTTCTTCTATTTATTAATCAACAAGTTGTAGTCTTAAAACTAGTTGTTTCCTAGAATCAAAGGCATACCATCTTTGCCACTTCCTACAACAACAACTTTTGTGTTTGGTGATTTTGATAATTGCAAGGTGGCTTCAATGCCTTTTTCTTTCAAAATCTTATCCGTTAAACTTGCGCTTAAAATTCGGTTAGATTCTGCTTTACCTTTTGCTTGTGTAATTTGAATAGCAGCATCTTTTTCTGCAATCTCTTGCAGGTATTCTCTTTTTTGCGATTCCTGGTCGGCTATAAGTTTTCCTTCAATTGAATTTTTAATCGTTTCAGGTAGTTCGATAGAACGAAACAGTAATGCTCTCAATTCAACATGATTGGTATCCAATACAGAATGTGTACTATTTAGGATAGCATCTTCAATTTCTTTACGCTTGGTTGCATACAATTCTTCAGGTGTATACTGTCCAATAATTCTTCTTACAGCAGAACGTAATTCAGGACGTACTAAATTATTTACATAATTATCGCGAAAGGTTCTATATAAAAAACCAATTTCATATTCTTTTGGTCTGAATCGAATGGACACATCTAAAGAGATGGATAAACCATCTGCAGACAGTACATCCATTTTTTCTTCTATTTGTTGCTCGGCTATGTCATAAATAATTACATCATTCCAGGGAGCGACAATATTCAGTCCTTCTTTTTTAATGTTATTTACATCTAAACCGGATGTGTATTTTTTAAATACTACGCCTCTTTCGGTAGGTTGCAATATGATGAAAGTACTTCTTGCAAATAAAATAAGCAAGAAAATACCTATTGCCAATATGATAATTGGTCTTGCTTTTTTAACGTCAAATTCTTGTTGTGCCATTGATTTTAAGGTTTTAGTGCGGCAAGGTAAATATTATTATTTAATTGATTTTGCTTTTAACGCAATTTGCTCATCACCGGGTTTATACTCTAAAAAGGTAAAAATAAATTGAAACATTTCATCGGTAGTTCGCATGCTACCATCTCTTTCTTTAACTTCTTGGGGCGGATTGTGTGGGTTGTTTGGATTGCTGACAGTATTATCAAAAGTTCCTTCGACTCGTATGCTTGAACCGGCCGGTATACGAAGCATTTTTTCAAAAGTATAATTGTATTGCCATCTAAAATCCCATTCATCAATTTTGATAAGTGGAATAGTATCGTTACTTGACGTAACGGCATAAGCCAAAAACTTTTTCCCAAGCAAATGCATATGTGGATTTAATGTGAGTAATGAAATATCGTGCTTTATCACTGCAGTAGAATGAAATGTCATCACCGTATCAGGTGGAATAACTAGAGGAGGCACAACATCAGATATTCCAAGTGTGCCCATCTGCAATTCTAATGTGGGACGTTTTGGTGGACCCTTATCATAATAAATATTAAAGTAGGATAGATCGGTGGCATCAACAGGAGTGGGTCCATAATGCATGTCGCGTAACAAGAATGCACCTTTTTGATAAATTTTATAACCTCCAATTCCTTCCGGATAAACCGTAGGTAACATACCCGGCAAATAACTGGATACTAAAGGAGTCAGGGTAGGGTAGCTGCCATCATCATTGGGTATTTTCATTTCTTCAAACAGTTTTTCCTGACTGCTTACAAATTCAGAATTAACCCAGTGTTTTCCTTCACTTACAATTTTCTTTTTTTCAGGCTCTTTGTATGATATTAAATGACCATTCATATGGTGAACCAATTTTCTGTTACCCGGTACAAATTCTATTGCTCTTATGAATGTGTCTTGCTCAATTTCGAAGGGTAATTTGATCCATAAAAAATTATCCAGGTTATTTCCTTTAATTAGGTATTCCTCTTTCATGGCAACTACCAGATCCGGTTCGCCTAATGCTGTTCCTTTTGTAAATGTTGGTAATTCTGTTTTGTTGGCGCTATTCCCTTCAGGTGTTCCTTGTTCAACCCATTCTGCAATGAGGTTTTTTTCTTCCTCACTCAAATATTTTTCATCTACAAAATGACGGTAAGCAGGGTCTGCAGGCCAGGGAGGCATAAAACCGCTTTGCGTTACTCTTCTAATTGTTTTCGCTTTCCTTTTTACTTCAGCATAGCTTGTTAATGAAAAGGGTCCTGACTCTCCCGGTCTATGACATGGAGTACAGTTGGTATATATGATGGGAGCAATGTGTTCGTTAAATGTAACTGCACCGGAATCTGTTTTGCTTGCTTGATCATTACAAGCAATTGCAATCATTAAAAGTAGTACACCTATTATTTTGTAGCGCATTCTATTCAATATAACAGCCAACGGCTTCAACAAAACTTGTGTTCAATTTTTTATTATTCAATACGTGCTGAATGGCATCATCTAAATAATGCTCTGTTGCTTTAATTCTTTTCTTGCCCAAATCTATTGCCCAATTGTCAATAGCACCATGGTAAACAACATCATTATATTCATTTAACACATAGCATTCGGGTGTAATTGTTGCATCAAGCACTTCAGCTAATTCTCCTTTAGGTTCTCTAAATAATTCAAATTGCAATTTGTATTTCTGAGTAAAACTTTTGATTTCCTCTTTAGAATACGAGGTGCCGGATACAACTCCAATTAATTTTATGCTGCGATTCGCGTATTTCGCTTTAAGGTTATTGATGTTTAGCGTGTAGTTTTCACTCAATGGGCATTCAGGTGAGAAGAAAACAATCACCTTGCATGTATCATTAATTAAGAAGTTACCAAGTTGAGCATATGTTGGGGGTTCTAACTCAAGTACTATTCCTTCTAGTTCAATAGGCTGCTTGCAGGCACTGGTAAAAAGGAGGATGGCACAAATTAGATAAGCAAACCTGTTCATTCTTCAGTAATCGGTGCTTCTTTTCCGCTCTTACTAATTTCTAAATCCATTAATTGGCCGTTAGTGGGTCTAAAAGTCCAGCCGTGTATAAATGGAGTTTGCCTGTTTTTCCATTTATTTTGAATAACAGAAATGTTAGATAAATTATTTACCGATTCCATTACATTCAGTTCAACCAATTTTTCCATCCGCTTATCTACATCTTCAATTTTTTCTAAATCAGTTAATGCATTCACGTAAACTTCCTTTATGTTCTTTAGCCAATGGTCAAGATAACTTACGTCCTGGTGGTTAAGTGAAGCAGAAACCCCTTTGCAACCATAGTGACCGCAAATAATGATGTGTTCAATTTCCAGAACGTTTACTGCATAGTGAACCACACTCAATAAATTCTCATCTGTAGGTACAACCAGATTTCCCATATTTCTGTGCACCAAATTTTCACTGTCTTTTGTTTGGGTAACTTCATTCGCACGCATAACAGAGTCAGAGCAAATTATCCACATCAATTGTGGATGAAGCGAATCGGCCTGCTTCTTAAAAAATTCTTCATCGCCAATCAGTTTTCCTTTAATCCAGCGTTGATTGGCTTTTAATAATTCATCTATATTCATGCGTATTCTTTCCTGTTACTGTGGTGGAACTAAGATATCATTTCCTGAGCTCTTCCAACCATTAAATCCTCCTAGTAAATTATATACTTCCATAAAGCCTTCATCTTTCAGCATGATTAGGGCTTTTCCGCTTCTTCCACCAGAACGGCAATAAAGGTAAATCGGTTGGTTTTTATCCAGCTCATTTATTTTATCCATAAAACTATCGTTATAATAATCTATGTTTTTGGCATTCTTAATATACCCTTCAGAAACTTCCTGTGGTGTTCGTATATCAATGAGAATTGCATTTTCTGCTACGGCCATTTGTGTTTTAAATGTTTCCGTATCCAAATCTTTATGAATTGGAGTTGAACTTTTTTCTTGCTTTTGGTCTTGTGTTGTGTTGCTTTTAGTTTCGTTACAAGATCCTGCAAATAATAAGACCCAACAGATAATTAAACCGGGTAAGCGAACTAGGTAGTGTTTCATGTTTTATAATTATAAGATAAAATTAGTCGATTATCTTTTCAAAACAAATAAATAATTCAGGCTGATAAGGGAGGTGAATGTGTTCCAGTTCTGTATAGTCTAAGTCTTTATAAAATTGAATACTTGCCGGATTTAATGAGAAGGTGTCTAATCTGATTGAATTGATTTTTTCAGATTTCGCATACTCTTCAATATGCTTCATTAATTTTCTGCCTATTCCCATCCTTTGCATTTTAGGGTTTACGGCCAATCTATGTATTACAGCAAAGTTATTTGATTTGTCCTTCCAGTTTACGGCTTCATATTCTTTGTCTTGAATACGATTGGCAACTACCACTGCAGCAATCTCATCATTTAGTTTGCAGCAGTGCAGTGTTTTATTCTTTATATCGTTCAGTAAAATATTTTTATCAGGATAGGTTTCGTCCCATTGTTTTAACCCTGATGCTAAAAGTGCATTCGCACAATTTCTTATTAGGCTATGAACACTTTCAAGATCGGATTCATTTGCAAGTGAGAAAGTAAAATTCATTGATTAGGAAAATCTACTTTATAGGTGCTCCTTTTGCTTGAGGAATGGTTTCACCAATATTGTCATGAAACAATACCCATATGGAGTAAACTCCCAACGCAGTGCCAAAGGGGAAATTAATCAGGTTAATAAAAGAGGCAATTAAGGTTAAAATTCTACCTGAATTTTTATGGTTTAATAACTGAAAGCCTCCGATAAGACCCGGAATGCCAACGGCAATAAAGATGATGCCCAAAAAAATTCCAACGGCATTTAAAATGAACATCGCTACTTCCTCTTGCGTCAATATTCCAATTCCTGCTAACAGAAAAAATATGATGATTCCACCACCTATAGAAAGAATGCCATTAATAATATTTAAAATGGCTACAATTTTTACGTGCTGTTCCATAACGTTGAGTTTAGAATGTTTTTTTAAAGGTAAAGTTTTCTTTGAACTTTGATTTTTGTCTGCTTATGACGTATAAATCCTGGTTTGGTCCAATCAGTTTTTTAAATCTTGTATAATTATCATTTGCTATGCCCAAATTGCTGAATTTTTTCTGCATGTATGCTTCATTAATAATCATAGTGCCATAGGTATTACTAGATTGTATGTTATCATCTAAATACTGAAACGGCTTTTCTTCACTTTGTTCTTGATACTGATATTCTTCTTTTAATTTACTATTCAGCATTCCTTCGTCATGCACACTAATGGCTAAAATTCCGTCTTCACTCAAACAATCATATAACTTTTTAAGCCAGGGCTCAAACGAGATGTCAGGTAAATGGCTAAACAAAGAAACCACGTAGATTAAATCATATTTATTAGGGATGCTTAAATCTTCAGGTTTGAATGTAGATGGGAATCCATTTACACTAAACTCTTTTTTTGAAAACTCAACAGCATTGGCTTTAATATCAGAAACCCAAATTTTGTTCGATGGCATTTCTAAAGTCATAAAACGGGTTAACCTTCCATAGCCTGAAGCAAAATCTAATATATTATTAACCTCGTTTAACGATCCAAACTGATGTACTGCTAATTGTTTTAGAATATCCCATAATAGATATCCAACTTTAAAATAGGTCGTATAAATTCTTGCATAATCTTGTTGACTTCCTAGTTGCTTAGAGTGTAAAAACATTACATCATTTTTATGCACGTTTAAGTTTAAGCTATCACTTATATTATTTTCCTCTCTGAATCGTTTAATATTATTAAGCACTTCATCATCAAATATTATATGCTCAGGGTAAATGTTGTGCACGTCTTTGCTCAACTTCTCTATACGTGCTTCAAGCATTTTTATCTCAGTATAAGAATCTGTATTGACAGCAATTTTAGATAAAAGAGGTCTGAGTTTTCTTTTTAAGTATTGTTTTACACTCATAATAATTTATTGCATGCAGAGGGTATGTGCATGTTAATGGAATGAATATGAAAAGATATGCTTATTTAACAATTAATAATGAATGATATTCAATGTCTCCCTTTACGGAAAGTAAATAAGTACCAACAACTAATTTATTTCTTTCAATCTGTACTTGTTTACCATTCCGAATGGTTTTTGATTCGATTAATTTCCCTTCTATGTCATAAAGAAATACATCATAATCGCCATATTCTGTAAAGGTAATTGAGGTAGTTTCATAAAACGGATTTGGGAAAATTTGTACTTCGTTCTTTGGAGCTTCTTCGTATATACCGGTGAATACCGCATACAATGTATCAGACTCTACTAGGCAACTGTTGGTTCCCGCTACTTGCAATGAATAGGTTCCGCTAGTTGTAATTGAATATGCGTTAGTAGTTGCACCAGGTATAGGAAAGCCATTAAACAGCCACTGGTAAGTAGTACCAAGGGGTGGTGTAGGATTAAAAGTTGAACTTAAATTATTTCCGTTTAGCGCAATTGCCGGTCTTAGTTCTTCGCACTCATCTTTTACTCTATAAATACTTCCATTTAATCTGGCCACATACATTTCTGCATTTTCATCTTCGCCAAAAGTAGATACTGAGCCTAATCCAACACTTTGCGTAGTGTTTTGATAAACACCAGCTCCATCTACATATACCGTTGAAACAAAACCCGAACCATAGTCAGCTAATAAGTAATGTCCTTGCATATCTCTAAAGTCAGTTCCTCGATAAACAAAACCACCTGTTAACGAATTACCGGTTGCATGACCATATTCATAAACCGGGCTATCATATGTTGATTGTGCATTACAACCTGTGGTATTGTAACTGTGATCACCTTCATAGCACCTCCAGCCAAAGTTTTGTCCACCATTGCTTCCCCATGGAATAACATCCACTTCTTCCCATGCATTCTGTCCCACATCTGCAATCCATAAATCACCTGTAAGTTGGTCGAAAGCAATTCTCCACGGATTTCTAATTCCAATGGCATAAATTTCATCCAAAATAGTTGAGTCATTTATAAAAGGGTTGGTAGGAGGGATGCTATAAGTAGCGCCACTATCTACATCTATTCGTATTATTTTCCCTAAAAGTTCCTGCGTGTTTTGTGAATTATTCCAAGGATCTCCTCCTGAGCCACCATCACCCAAACCAAAATACAAGTAGCCATCCGGTCCGAATGCTAAATCACCTGCGTTATGATTAGTGGCTGGTTGTGCAATGGTTAATAAATTTAGCTCACTGTTTGGGTCTCCTAAATTTGCATTTCCTGAATTTACAGAGAACCGAGAAATTCTGGTATCGCCATTATTGTCAGTATAGTTCACATAAAAATATCCGTTGGTCGCATAGTTGGGGTGAAAGGCTAGACCAAGTAATCCTTGTTCATTACCTACTGAACGAACTCTGCTATCAATATCAATAAAAGGTGTAGCAAGTGTTGTGTAGTTGGAGTCCAATATTTTAATAATACCATCCTGTTCAACAATAAACAATCTGCTATCTCCGGCATTGACAATATCAACCGGTCTGTCAAAACCAGTAGCAACAAGTTCAAATTCAATGATGGGTTGCGCATTTACTGTGACTGAAAATACAGTAAGCAAGATTACTAGTTGAAAAAATCTGTTCATTTTAATTTGTTTTAGCGAATTGCTAAGATAGTTAGAAAAAATAAATGGATTTAAAGCGCTTTCTTCTTGCTAATGGCTTCAAACTTCTTCATATAAGACAGTCCTTTGCTCACATATTCAGGGTCATGTGTTCTTGCAATACCATCAGCTGGGAACGATTGTCCCGTATTATGAATGTGAAAAGCATCTTGATATTGTGATTTCTCTAATCTTTTGCCATAGGTCATATCAATCCATTGCACTCCCCATTTTAACGCTTCAGGTCCTCTTAAGTCTTTTATTTTAATGTCGAGCAGCAAACATTTGTGTCCCATTAATTGAAATGGACCCCATGAGCTGGCAAGGTTTACTAAAGCATCATCACTGGCATCATGAATTAATTGTTGAGTTACCGCTTCGAAATTTTCCAGCTCTCCGTTTTGAACTTTTTTGAGTCTTTCATACACATGTTTTTCAAACCTTGGTTCAATTTCTTTTCTTCCTGAACATTCTAAAACAACCAGTGCTTTTAAGTAAGAAGCAGAAATGTCAAATTCCTCGGCAAGTTCATCAATCTCTTCACCATAGTTTTTTTCGGTTCGAATATAAATATTGGGGTTTAACGGAGAGCGATCGTAATTTAGAAAATAGTATATACCAGCCATTACAAAAACCAATGCAAAGGATACCAGTGATATCTTAATTAGCGGAATACCCGAGTTAGAACCAGACAATTTCTTTCAATTTAGAAAGACAAAATGAGCAAAAAAAACTTTTTTGTGCTTGGTTATGCTATTTTCTTATTAAAATTTTATGAACCAAGTTATTGTTCTTGGATAGTAATTGTACTAAATAAGTGCCCTCACTAAACTTATTTAAATCAACGCGTACATTTTCTGTAGCGCTTGCAATTTTTTTAGAATATGTCTTACGCCCTATCATGTCCGTTATTATCACTTTTTTAATGGTAATCTTTGCGTTACTTAAATTGATGTTCAATACATCACTTGCCGGATTTGGTGAAATATTAATTCCATAATCAGAAATATACTCACCAATACCGGTAATAACAGCAACAACAATAGTGGTATCATCTTGACCACAAGGTCCGCTGGCAGTTAAGGTAACAGAAAAGTTTCCGTTTGTTGTATACGCATAGGTAGGGTTCGAAGTAGTGTCGCTTCCACCATCTCCAAATGCCCAGCTGTAATTTGTTGAGTTGGTAGACAAATTAGTGAATACAAATTGACCACCACCATTATCTACAAATGAGAAACTGGATACCGGTAAATTGCTAACTGCAGGTTCATTTATTACTACACTTGCAGAGCTTGAGCAACCCGAAACATCAGTAGTGGTAACTGTATATGTTCCGGCACATAAATTAGTGATTGTTGAGGCAGTATCTCCATTCGACCAAACGTACATATACGGTACTGAACCACCCGTTACAGTGGCAGTTGCTTGTCCATCACAAAAACCGGTACATGTGGCATCTATGCCACTGGCGGCAGTAATTGTTGCACCTCCCGTTACTGTTACCGGTTGTATGCTAAAACAAGATGGAGTAGTAGTAGTTACTTTAAATATATTATAAACCGTTGGAACTCCAATAGGAGGTGATACAATTGAACTTGCTAAAGGCATTGGTGGATTGCTTCCATCAAAATAGGTTATAAATCCGGTAACATTATTGCTGTCCATAACAGAAATAGTACTTAAGTCATACGATGTGTCTGGTGAACAAAATGAAACAGGAGGTATAGGATGTAATGCAGGAGAAAGGATAATAGTCATTGCAATGTCGTCACTATCTGAAGGACAAGAGCCTGCAGGGTCATCAGTAACTAACCATAGTGTTATAGTGGTACCGTACTCAGTTGGATCGGGATAATAGTCTGCCTGAGGATCGAATGGATTTGGGTCAAAGGTTCCTAAGCCACCTTTCCATTCAGAAGATGTTGCTGCACCTGCAATGCTGCCATTCAATCCGGCAATGCCACCAGAACAAACAGAAAAATCTGTACCAGCATTTGCTGTTGCTGTGCATCCTTTAGCATCACTAGGATTAACTGTGTATGCACTGCTCGTTCGATTGTTTTGAGCATTGGCATCTACACCCACAAAAAATATCATCATTAGAGCCAAACATGCAATGATTCCTAACTGGTATACCTTTTTCATATTTATTTTACGATTAATTTATTACTGAAATATACTGAATTGCTCGGACTTGTTATTCTATAGAGATAAACCCCTTTATTCAAATTATCTACCTCTAAATAATGAATTTTGTTAGTCAATTCAACTTGTTGGTAACATAATTTGCCATCTGGGCTGAATAATTCAAGCTGATAATCATTCAAATCCTGATTAGATAAGTCCAATATTATTTTGTTTTGAAGTTGGCTGAATGATAGAGTAGGAGAAGCTTTTGTATCAATATCTTCAATTCCAACAAATGCATTCAATTCGATTAACACATAAATACTATCATTAGAATTTAATACTAAATTGTTTATGTTCTTTGGTGCATAACCGGTAGCATTGGCTTCAATGGTATACCCGCCTGCACCTGAAGGAAGTTCGCCAAATTTAAAGTTACCCGTTATATCACTTTGTGTTGTTGTTCCCGTACCTTGAATGCTTAAGTCAGTTCCAATAAGTGGAACTCCTGTAAGTGAATCTACAACCAAACCATAAAATCTTCCAGCGTAAGTATTATTGAATTTCCAAATATAAAGTCCATCTTCTCTGTTTCCTCCAATGATTTTGTCTGAAGGAAAAAATGGGAATGCCGACCATAATCCATGAAACCCGCCACTTGCACCGGAAAAAGTATCATAATATCCAACTTCTACAGGTACATCGGGTTTACTGATATCTACCACACGCAAACCTTCTGTATTATGAGAAATAAATGCAAAATCACCTTTTATATATGGGTTATGAACCAGACTTAATAAATTTCCGCTGTACTGAGAAACCTCAGTAATATTATTAATGTCTTCAATGTTCCAAATTCTTGCAGGTAATCCATCTGTCTCATCTGCTACAAATAGATGTGTATCATCTTCGGTAGTAAATGCACTATGCGTAAACGCACTTGGATAAGAAATTTGTTCTAATAAGACCGGGTTTGTTCTGTCTGTAATGTCTACCACATCTAATGTGCCTTCATAAATTGCAGAAGCATACATTGTATTTCCTTTTACATGAATATCATGAATATAGTAAGGTTCATACCTTGAAATTTCTACAGGATTAGCGGGGTCACTTATATCAATAATATGTACTCCTTGATCCGGTGTGGTACCCGAAACATAAATGTAACTGCTATCTACTGCATAGTTTTTTTGAACCATGTGACCTCGAGTAAAAGTAGAATCAAATGTTGTTATAAGGTGAACACTATCCGGTAAATAACTTAAATCAATTATTTGCATTCCTTCCCCAGTACCACTGCCCTCTGTAACCACAAATGCAGTCTCTCCAATTACAGCAATTTCCCTCCAGTTACTTCCGGGTCCGGCAACTGAATCGAGAACATGAATGTTGGTAGAGTCATCAATACTAATTACAAATAAATGATCATGTGCACCTAATAATGCATATTCATTTCCTAAAGAATCTATGTATCCAAAACTGCCCGAATATCTAATGGGTTCAGGGTCTAATTGTCCAAACAGGCTTATGTTTTCACTTATTTGGGAATATAAATTGTTCAATGTTAAACAGCAGATAATTGCTGTTATAATAAGCTTTAATTTCATGCTATTAAATTAATGTTTTTTTAGCAATACCTCATTTCCGGCAAGGCGAGTGCTGATTTTTATTTCTGAATGCAGTGTTTTATGTACCGGACATTTATCAGCAATTTTTAAGATTCTACTAATTTGATCTTTATCCAAATCGCCCTCGAGCTCAATGGATCTAACAAAATGGTCTATCTTTTTGTTTGTTTCTTCAGGATTATCGGCATCACTGTGATAATCTTTTCCATGCTGCACATGAACAGACACTTCATCTAGTTGCCATTTTTTGTGTTTCACATACATTAGAATAGTCATGGAAGTACATGCAGCCAGTGCGGCTGAAAGATAATCATAAGGAGATGGACCAAAATTATTTCCACCAACACTTTCCGGTTCATCTGCTGTTAAGGTATGTTTACCTGCCACAATATCTGTGGTAAAACTACTTGATGCAGTTCTAGCAACGACCTGCATTTTTGTAACGGGTACATTTTCTTGTTTAATTTGAATGTATCGTTTAGCCCAGCTTGCTATCATTTCACCCGCGTGAATGGAATCTGATTTTTTGCTCAATAAGTGATCTGCACCATCTAAAGAAATAAAGCTCTTTGGATGCTGAGCGTTTTTATACAGTTTTGTAGCATGTTCAATGCTTACCACAGTATCTTGCGGTGAATGCATGATGAGCAGTGCTTTTTGTTGGCTATTTGCAATGGTTTTTGAACCTAATTGTTCTAGATCTTCAATAAAATCACTGCCAATTTTAAATGGTCTGCCACCAATGGACACATCTGCAATTCCTTTCGTTTTTATTTCATCAATGCTATTACTAAATAAGTGCTTAACATGATCAATATGAGAAGGAGCCCCTATGGTAGCAACTGCTTTTATCGATTCAATTTGTTCGGATGCAACTAAAACAGCGGCACCACCTAGTGAATGTCCTATTAAAAGCGAAGGAGCCATGTGATTTTCGCTTAAATATTCTGCAGCACATATAAGATCATTCACATTTGAGGAAAATCCACTACTAGAAAATTCGCCTTCACTTTCTCCTAAACCGGTAAAATCAAAGCGTAATACTGCAAATCCACTTAAAGTTAGGGTACGGCTAATATTCACAACCGCAGAAAGGTTTTTGCTGCAAGTAAAGCAATGCGCAAATATTGCATAGTTATGTGGATGCCTATCGGGTGGTAGCTCTAATCGGGCAGACAGTGATTCACCCTTATTATTATTGATTTTAATAGCAATTGACTTCATCTAGCGTTCGGATTAGTTTAGATTAAAAGTAACATTTATATATAATGGGTATAGATCAAAAAAAGTCCCGCAATTGCAGGACTTTTTGTTCATTACTTATAAAAGAATAGATATTATCTTCTTCTCTTAGTAGTACGCTTTTTAGCTGGCTTTCTTTTAGCAGCTGTTTTTCTCTTAGCTGGCTTTCTTTTAGCCGTTGTTTTTCTCTTGGCCGGCTTTCTTTTAGCAGCAGTCTTTCTTTTAGCTGGCTTCCTTTTAGCAGCAGTCTTTCTTTTAGCTGGCTTTCTTTTAGCAGCAGTCTTTC